>JBATNE010000052.1:0-4527 GCA_049290195.1 Candidatus Zixiibacteriota bacterium | reverse complement strand
CCACGATAGATGGTAATCGTCCGCGTAACCCGCTAGTGCATAATAGAATGGCCGACGACCCTGGTCGCCGGCCAATCAAATGAAAAGTAAATATTGTCCTATTTTAGGAGAACCATCTTCTTGGAAGCCTTTACATCCCCATGGTCAAGCCGGTAGAAATAAACCCCGGAACCCACAACGGTGCCCCTGTCCGATTTTCCATCCCACTCAACGCTGTAACTTCCCGGCCCCTGATCGGCATCGACTAGCGTCTTCACCTTCTGACCAAGCAGATTGTATACGGCCAGTTGGGTGTGCGCCTTTGACGATCCAATTCCGGTTCCGGCTGGAATCGTGTAGGAGATGGTGGTCGACGGATTGAACGGGTTCGGATAATTCTGATCCAGCGCGAACCCATTCGGCAGGTTTCGATCACCCTGATCATCAATACCTGTCAGGCTGCCACTGAAAAAGCCCAGGACTCTAACCAGGAACGAATCCGGTATCATGAAGCCGTTGCCGGTGTCTGCCGCACTGATGTATTCAAACGGCAACGATTGGAGAATAGTCTTATATGTGCCGTTGCTCGACGTCACTCCAACCGTCCCTTGTGGTGAGGCGCCATTTATGTGAGTGGAAGCCACAAACGATGCCAGCCCTCCACTGAGCGGCGTCAGCTTCCGCACCCAGAGGTTGGCGAGTGGTGTCGACCCGGCGAATTTGTACTTGGAATTCTGAGCGAATGCACTCCCTGCCTGCCCAAAGAAGTACACCGTCTGTACCGAATCGATAGGCTGTGCCTTGAAATAGGTCTGCATGAATAGTGAATCGAGCTTGAACAGCTGGCTTGGTCCTTTGGTGCTGGCAACGCACAGATTTCCGCCACCATCCAACAGCCCTTGCATCGCGGCAATATCCCCCGATGTCAACGTGCTGCCGGCCGACACCGCGCCCTGCATCCAGAAAACATTCTTCCCGGCGAGCAGATCGGAAGCAGTTGGTGCACCGGTTGCCTTGTTCCAGATGCGGTACGGTATTCCCAGTCTCTGGAAAGCATCGGAGAACTTCTTATCAAGTATGCCGCCATTGTCGTCGTCAACCACCAGCACCTGCGGCGAACCGACCATTTTCTTGAACGTAAATGTCTTTCTAAACAGACGATCACCCGCATGAAACACCGAGTCAGCCATGATCGTGAGCGTGAAAGTCGCGTAACTTCCCTGAGCTCCGGGTGCCAGATGGAATCGCACCGGAACCTCGGACTTCTTGGCGCCCAGAGCAGGATTGAGTACACTGATGAGCCCCTGGTCGGCCGAATCGAGGTCAAACTGCACATCCGGATCATCGCACGAGAGCTTGACGCTCCAGTTGTATGCCTGCCGCATTGAATTCAGAACTTTGCAATAGAACATAATCGGCTCACCGGCATCGATGATCGAGTCATTATTGGCGCCGACAGCCGTGTCCAGAAACTGAAGAGAATCGGTACCCGAGAGAGCTAAGTATGGTCGAGAATAGAAATAATCCAGATCTGCAGTCATTACTGAATCGGAATTGCTGATGTTCCAAACACCGATCTCACTAACCACTGCACCGACATTTAGCTTCGTGTTGGGCGTGCTGAGATTGTGGAGATTGCGGTTATTGCTTGCGCCCGGATACACATCACCGCCATCCCCGCGATTGCCACCGGGCGTCGCCAGTTGGTTGAGTCCGTCCGCCTGCACCACGGCGACCTGATACCGACTGGGGTTGTTGTTTCCGCTGACTCCTCGGTCAACATGGTAGATCACCAGCCCACTCCCCGGAAGTCCGACATCGGATCCCCGGAACTGTCTGTTCTCCACCAGAAAATACTCCTGGGAAAAGTACCTCGTCGGCCCAACCATCCAGACGCTGTCCGGAATGAGAAATAGTTTTGGCGCATACTCGACACAGGGAATCTGCACATTGGAGAGATTGTCGCCGACAAACTGAATCGAATCAATCGGAATATACCCCAGCTCTATTTTGCACCATGCATCGGGGTGTGCGGGTGACTGCCCATTGCCGTTGTAATTGCCGGATGCCATGAGCGACCAGCGACCGATTCCTTCCGAACCGGTATGATACTGCGTGTCGTAGAGATCCGGCAACCCGAGCACGTGACCATATTCGTGGCAGAACACGCCAATCGGCGCCAGCGTCGTAGCGTCTACCAGTTCCGGATTCATGGTGTAGTCACCGAATGAAATACCATCCAGAGTCAACGATCCGACCGCCGACTTGTGGGACCAAATACCGGTTCCGCCCCCTTCAGCCCCCACGCCGCAATGTATCACCACTACGCTTGGGACTGAACCGAACTCTGAGAACTGGGTATAGTCAATGGTGCTATTGCCAAGCTGCAGCACTTCGCGCACCAGCTCCGGACTGTGAGCAAAGCCGTTATCAGTTCCGATATAGTACGAGTACGGCTGGGATGCCGTATATGGTCCGTAAATTGATCCCTTGATGTACTTGGTGCCATAGGAGATTTCCCGGTAGAAATCAACCATCGACCCGGTTGGATTGGTCTTCCCCCCCTTGGTCTTGTCCGAAAACAGAATCGAGTCAATCGCCTGATTGATACCGCCGACCGGCGCGCTAAAGTGGGCATCCGGAAATTCCACCAGCAGAACCAATACCTTGTCCGTGTCAACCGCATTGGCATTCAGTGCCTGTCTGGCGGCGAAACGTTCCCGGTCCAGTACCGCCTGGGCACTGGGGCTGCAGCCGCCGGCAGCCTTGAAGGCCTGCCAACTAGCCAGTTTCTGATCCAAGACCCCTTCAGCTTTCCACTTTTCTATCGCCTGCTCAGTCGGAGCGACAGCCAAGGTCGTCTGGGCGACAAAAACGAGAGTGAGGGCGGTTATGGCAAGTGTGACAATTCCATTGCGGCAGTACATAGCCTCAATCCTTTGCAAAATTGGGTGACATCGTCGGTTGACCGGATTTGCCGGTACCCTGACAAATATAGGCAGTCCGAGACTATTTCAAAAGCATCATCTTCTTGCTCTGCGAACTTCCATTGGCCGTCAGTCTATAGAAATACACTCCCGTGGCTGCCTGAGTTCCGGAAGTGGTCTGGCCACTCCATTCCAGCGAGTGGGTCCCGGCCGGCATGGCGCCGTCTACCAGCGTCATCACCGCCTGACCAAGTGTATTGAAGACTACCAGGCTCACGTCGGCAGCCCGATCGAGACTGAAGGAAATTGTCGTGGACGGATTAAACGGATTGGGATAATTCTGGGCAAGATTATACTCTTCGGGCAGAAGCGGCCGATCGTCCACAACCGTCGGCACATCGTATTTCTCGCGCGCACTCTGGGCCGCCGCGGCGAGTTCCGCGAAGCTGTTGCCGGCAACCAGGGCTATTGCGATATGGCTGGAGTCCCCCACCGCCAGCGTCATGGCGTCGCTGTTCACGAACAGCATTTGATCACCCACAACACCGCTGTCAATCCCGTTGGAGGTCGTACTCAACAGAGCGAACCGCTCGGCTCCGCCAATCCCGCGCTTGGACTCACCGTTGGTCATCGAAGTAAAGTGCACGGTACCACTCAGTGCCACAAAGCCAATCCACGGGCCGGAATTGGAATGCTGATACACGAGATTCTCCGAAGCCGAATAGCCGACAACATCTGCTCCCGATGATAGATCAAAGTCCGCCAGAAAACCAAACCGAATGCCGGTCTGCTTTTCCAGCGTGTGATTGACCAGATAGTAGGAAAGAATCTTGAAGCCGTCATATCCCGTCGCGCTGTAGTCGATCGATTCCTGATGCACCGTAATCGGGATCTGAATAGTGGCCGCGGCATCGGTCATCGACGCAAAGTGATGAAGACTTCCATCCGGATAGGTTACGACCGTGCTCAACGAGGTGGTTGACTGCGGTCGATAATCCGACGGATGGAACTGGCCGATACTGTCGCGGATGGCGCTCGCCATTTGGAGCGAGTTGCGGCCGATCAGCAGTCCGGCTTCATACAGCAAATTGCCACTATTGTCAAAGGTGCAGCCGGGGGTTCCCAGGTTGTAGATAGAGCCAGCGGCGAAACCGTATTGACCGAAGTCCGAAATGGTGAGATTCAGACGACCGGTCGAAGTCGCAGCCACGCTGCCGGGAGCCGGATAGCCCACAGACAGATTGAATATCAGGCTGTCGAGCACGATTCCGGTGCTCGAAGTAAACGTTATCTGAAGCGGAACGCTCGTGCCATTGGTGAGACTGGACGACAACTGCAGCGTATACGGCTGACTGGACATGGCCGTTGTTCCCCCCTGACCAAAGACGAAATCAGCCTGATCCTGAACCATCGCGGCCGTAAGACTGCTCACCGCCGAAATGCGCCCGGTGACGCGGTCGATGGTCGCAGCCGAATTGGTGACCGTCAACTGCAGGCTGGTCAAGCTTCCGGGAATTGCAACTCCGGTTCCAAGCACGGTCATATTGGCAACATTGAATTCTACCTTGCGGGGCGCCGGCAGATACTGCGGAAGGCGCGACGCATCAACATACCCCCAGCC
>JBATNE010000051.1:0-6449 GCA_049290195.1 Candidatus Zixiibacteriota bacterium | reverse complement strand
CGCGCATTTCTCCCGAAGCGCCGGTGCCGGTGGTGGAAATTGCGTCGACCCAGCTCCTCCTTGGTGGGGCGGCCAACGTGGCTGCCAACATCTGCACGCTGGGGGACGAGGCCATTCTGGTCGGTGCGGTCGGCACCGATGAAGCTTCGGTTAAATTGGCGCAGATACTGAAGGAGCGGTCAATCTCGCGGGATCATCTGGTGAACGACGAGAGTCGTCAGACGACAATAAAGACCCGAATTATCGCACACAGCCAGCAAGTGGTGCGGGCTGACCGCGAGAGCCTTCATGAACTTGATGCCGAATGCGAAGCCCGGGTGATGCAGCGGTTCATGGCGGTAGCAGATCACATCAAGGCGGTCATTATCTCCGACTACGGCAAAGGGGTCATCACCAAATCACTTCTGGAGAAGGTCCTGGCGGTCTGTCAGACGCGAAACATCTTTGTCGCGGTCGATCCCAAAGAGACCCACTTTTTCAATTATCAAAGAGTCTCGCTCATTACGCCCAACCATCACGAAGCCGGTTTTGCCTATGGTCGCCGTATACTCAATGAAAAGGATCTCCTTGAAGTGGGCAATGGCCTGCTAAAGAAACTCGGTGCGGCGGCTATTCTCATCACCCGTGGCGCGCAGGGAATGTCGCTGTTCTGCAACGATTCGGCCCCCGTTCACATTCCGACATTTGCACGGGATGTGTACGATGTGACCGGCGCCGGCGATACCGTTATCGCGACTTTCGTTTCCGCCGTTTGTGCCGGTGCTACCATGCTGGAAGCGGCGGTCATATCAAACGCCGCCGCCGGCTACACGGTCAGTCAGATTGGCACCGCCACCATATCACTCACGCAGCTTCGCACCGAAGTTCAACGCAGCATCAAGAACGGGACCTTTGCGTCAGTAGTCACTCGCGGGTAACGGTACAGGCATTCGCAATGAAAGAGGCAGGAATCAGACTAATCACGTTTGTTTTCTCGCTTATGCTGGCTGTAACAGCATCTGGCGGTGATCTTCTGAAATTCAATCCGCCGGCGTCGGTGTCGCTTAAGGTGACGTCCCGCACTATCCGAGTCGAGTCTCGAAACGGGCTGAGACTCGCGGATACCACCGTATCAGAGGCGGCCGGGAAGATCACCCGGACGGCCGGCGGCTGGGCGGTGACCACGACCGTCAAGTCGATTCGTATCACCCCGGGTACAGATTCCCTCAAAAAAACATTGTCCGACCTCTTGATTGGAACAGAGACTTCGTTGTACATTAATAGTCAGGGGATGGCGTTGAGCGCTTCCGGGTACGACCAGATGTTGGCGCGGCTTGATTCCGGAGTGCAGACTCCGATGAAGTCCGCCATTCGTCAGGTCTTCACGCCCAGGGCACTGGCTGAGCGTGAGCAGAGAGAGTGGAACGTTCGTGTGGGCGAGATCGTGGGGCGTCCACTCACGATTGGACACATTGAGACTCGCCGGGCGGACAATTCGGCGGAAGCGGGTCCCAGGGTATCGTTGCTCTCGGCCACGATAATCGAGGACACGATCAGGCTCGACGGAGTGTTATGTCTACAGGTAGGGGTGTACTCTGATTCCGATCCGGCGCGACTGGCCGACGCGCTGCACCGATCGGTTCCGGAAGTAGTTGCGCTGTTTCATTTGTCCGATTCGGCCGTTGCCGGACTGAAACAGCGAGAGATGGAATACAGCTCGCATTTGCATATAACCATGGATGCCGCTACGCTTCTCGTGCGGGCAGAAACCATGGAACGGACTATGACAGTCGCTGTCCCGGGCAAAGACGGCACAACCAATAAACGTCAAACCCAGGAAACAGTGGAGAAGGCGATATCGTATTACTAGGACGGGAAGTCGCTATGAGAAACCTGTTGACACTGCACACGCTAACTTCGACGCTCACCAAACTTCGGCGGGCGCGCAAGAAAGTAGTGTTTACCAACGGCGTGTTTGACATCCTGCATCGCGGCCATGTCGAGTATTTGCGCAAGGCGCGCTCGTACGGCGATGTGCTCATTGTCGGGCTGAACAGTGACTCATCGGTGTTCCGGCTCAAAGGCGCCGGGCGCCCGGTTCAGCCTCAGATGGATCGTGCCGCCATTCTCTTGAGTTTGGAGGCAGTGGACTATGTGTTCATATTCGGCGACGACACGCCGGAGAAATTGATTCATCAGGTACGACCGGATGTTCTGGTGAAAGGGGCTGATTATACTGTGGCGAACATCGTTGGGTCCGATTTCGTTCGGACCTACGGCGGCAAGATTCGTCGCATCAGACTCACCCCCGGGCGTTCGACAACCGACGTGATTAAACGTCTTCGCCAACCCAAAGGATAGCGTTTCTGGAAGCATCTCGAACGTCCGTAACACGACTGCTCGCCGACCAGGGCTACTGGCCGGCATGGGCCGCCTGCGCCCTGCGCGAAGGGCGGTATTCCCAGGTCGTGGAGTTGTGCAAGGAACATCTCTCCGATGATCCCGAATTGGTTTCGGGGCGCGTATTATATTCGATGGCGCTCTTCTATGCCGGCCAGACGGAAACAGCCTCCGATGAGCTGTTCAGAGTGCTGGCTCGCGATCCTGAAAATCTGGTAGCACTCAAAATACTAGGCGATATCGCTCATGGTCAGGGGGACCATGTTTCAGCTCGGGCGTATTACTCCCGGATTCTTGAGATAGACCCGTTGACTGAAGGACTCAGTTGCCGGGTTGAATCCAAGAGCGGAGAGACGACCCGCAGCATTACCTTAGCGCGAGGCGAGGAGACCGGCTCCGAGGATCTTTCGGCTGTTCTGCGTCATGTTCCCTTTGTCACGGAGACGATCGGGGATCTGTATATGACCCAGGGACACCCGCGTTTGGCCGCAGCCGTCTTCCGCACTTTGCAACAACAGACAACCAATCCACGTCTTGTGGAGAAACTCTCCAAGGCAGAGCAAAAGGCTCGCGAAAAGGACAGGAAGGACTAATCTTCGCATGGCAACTACTCGCATTAATCAGTTGAAAGCCCGAATTCGTCAGGACAATCTCGATGCTCTCGTGATTACCTATCCGAATCAAATTCGTTACCTGACGGGATTCAGCGGCGATACGGCTGTTCTCGTTATTACTCCCACGCAGGCGGAGCTGATGGCCGATTTTCGCTTCAAGGATCAGGCCCACAAGCAGACCAAGGGTGCCAAAGTCAATGTCACCAAAGGAGATTCTTTCACCGGACTGAAGGATCATCGCCTCCTCTGTGCGAAGAATGCGCGCGTTGGATTCAGCAGTGAACAAATGTCGGTGGGCGCGCGTGAACGGCTCGCTCGTCATATTCCCAGTGCGCTGCTGGTTGCGGCCGATTCCACGCTCTTTGGTATGGGTTGGGTAAAAGATGCCGCCGAATTGAAAGAGATCAAGAAGGCAGTTCATATCGCTGATGTCGCGTTCGAGCGAGTGCTCGCACTGGTGCGCCCCGGCGTAGGGGAGAACGAACTGGCAGCCGAGCTCGAGTACCAGATGATGATGCTGGGTTCGGAGAAGCCTGCATTTGATTCGATTATTGCCTCCGGTTATCGTTCTGCCATGCCGCATGGCGTTGCTTCGCTGAAGAAAGTCCAGAAGGGGGATTTCGTGACGTTCGATTTCGGCGCCACGGTCAACGGATTCGTCTCCGACTGCACTCGCACGGTCGTTGTCGGAAAAGCTTCGGAACGTCAGAAAAAAATCTACAATATCGTTGCCAAAGCTCAGCTGGCGGCCATCCACAAAGTAAGAGCCGGAATCGAGGCCAAAGCGATCGATGCTGCCGCTCGCACAGTAATCACCAAGGCCGGCTATGGTAAGGAATTCGGTCACGGAACCGGCCACGGGATAGGTTTCTATATCCATATGGGGCCGCGGGTCTCTCAGGTATCGCAAGATAAGCTTATGGTGAACAACGTGATAACGATAGAGCCGGGCATCTATATTACCGGTTGGGGTGGGGTTCGCATTGAAGACGATGTAGTCGTCACCAAATCCGGCTGTACGGTCCTGAATCGGGCCGAAAAAAAATTGTTGGAGCTGTAAGTGGTGGGGGGTATAATCCTTGCAGAGGAAGGAGATACCCCAGTCGACCAGAGCGGTTGGGTGTTTTTTTGCCTACCGGGTAGGAAAGTTCTATGAATGAAAATTATATTCGCAAATTGATTCGTTTGGTCGAGGAGTCGGATATCGACTCGCTCGAAATATCAAGTTGGGGTCGCAAGATCCGCATTACCCAAAAAGGGGCGGCGCAGTCCAATGGCCATTCCAATGGACATGGAGTCATTCAGCACGTGATGGCGCCTGCTCCCGTGATCGCGGCTTCCCCGCAACCCGTTGCCGGGTCGCAGGGTGCAAATCTCTCTCCGACAGGGGTGGAGAATCACAAGAATCTTGTCGAAATAAAGTCACCGATGGTCGGTACGTTTTACGCTGCCCCATCCCCTGATTCGCCGCCGTATGTCTCGCCCAACGAGCGTGTCACGGTCGGTCAGGTGGTGTGCATCGTTGAAGCAATGAAGCTGATGAACGAGATCGAATCAGAAGTGAGCGGGACAGTCGTCAAGACTTTGATTGAAAACGGCAAGCCGGTCGAATTCGGCCAGGCGCTGTTTTTGATCGACCCTAACGGATAACCAGTCCCTCCTTCGGAAAGGGAGTTCCATGACCCTGAAACAGATGCTGGTTGAAATGCTCAACCGGCGGGCTTCCGATTTGCACCTGCGAGTCGGCATTCGTCCGCACCTTCGCGTCAACGGCACTCTCGAACAAATCGCCACCGAGCCGGTTACGATCGATTCGATGGAATTGATCGTGTCCCAGATTCTCAACGAGAAACAGCTCGAACGATTTCACCGCAAGAATGAAATGGATCTCGCCCTCTCGGTAGCCAAACTGGGGCGATTCCGTATCAACCTGTTCCGTCAGCGCGGTACTACCGGTATTGCCATTCGTGCCGTCAATACCACTGTGCCGTCGTTCGAAGATTTGAATCTTCCGCCGGTCATCAAGAAACTTGCCCATGAATATCGCGGGCTGATAGTCATAACCGGCACTACCGGTTCAGGTAAGTCCACGACTCTGGCCGGGATTATCGAAGAAATGAACGCCACGCGTCCGGTCAATATTCTCACGGTCGAAGACCCGATCGAATACATCTATCGCGACAAGAAGGCGATCATCTCCCAGCGTGAAGTCGGCGGCGATACGGAAACGTTCGCTTCGGCGCTGCGCCATGCGTTTCGACAGGATCCCGATGTCATCCTGATCGGTGAAGTCCGCGATCTGGAAACGATGTCGATCGCATTGACTGCGGCCGATACCGGTCACCTTGTATTGACCACGCTGCACACCTTGAACGTGGTCGAGACGATCACCCGTATCGTGTCGTTTTTCCCGCCGCACCAGCATCAGCAGATTCGGCTGCTTCTGGCCGGCACACTCAAGTCGATTGTTTGCCAGCGCCTGCTGGCCCGCTCCGATACCCCCGGACGAGTTCCGGCGCTGGAAATCATGGTCAACTCCGCCGCAATCCGTGAGTGCATCATGGTTCCGGAAAAGACCGTGGATATTCCCGAACTGATGGCTCAAGGTCAGACCCAGTATGGTATGCAGACGTTCGATCAGTCGATCATGAAGCATTACAAGAACGGGATGATCTCATTCGAAGAGGCGATGGCGTCTGCTTCCAACCCCGACGATTTCGATTTGCGCCTGCGTGGTATCACCGGCGCGGCCGATCGCTGGGAAGGGGAAGGGAAACCGCCGGAAAGCCAGGAGTCTCCCAAGAATTCCAACCCCAAAGGGTTCACCAAGTACTAGTTCGCACAAGGCCCGTCTATTGAAGATAGGCGGGTCTGTCCATTCAAGCCACCCGCTCCGCCTGCCGATATCACCACTGGAAGTATCAACGCAGTTATCAACCTCGAAGGAGCCCCCAAATGTCCCTCGTCACGTGGCAGAATTCTCTCAGTGTCGGTGTCCCGGAAATGGACCTGCAGCATCAGAAGCTCATCAAGTTGCTCAACGATTTTCATCAGGCCATGAACGACAAGCACGCCAAGGAGAAGATCCAGCAGACGCTCGATGCTCTGGCTGCCTATACTGTCAGTCACTTCAGAAACGAAGAAGAATTCATGCGGAGAGCGAATTTTCCCCGTCTGGCGGAACATCAGAAAATTCACGCCAAGCTGGTCAGCGAAGTTCAGGCGCTGCAGGCGAAGTGCCGGGCAGGCGAGGTCCTGGTGCCGGCGTCAGTCATGAAATTCATGTGGGACTGGCTGCAGAATCACATCATGAAAGAAGACCAGCAGTATTCTCCCGCCAACAAGCCGACCACGGCCGCCGCGAAGTAAGGCGGAAACCTCATTCAAGGCGTTTGATCCAGACTTACAAAAGCAAAACCGCCGGTTACAAGCCGGCGGTTTTCTTATGGCAAAAAT
>JBATNE010000050.1:0-8852 GCA_049290195.1 Candidatus Zixiibacteriota bacterium | reverse complement strand
GCATAGAAGAAGTGAGGCTTCTTCCGTGCGCGCCACATGAGAAAGATGATGAGATAAGTCATCGAGTCGCAGTACCCGCCGTAATAGAGGGTCGAGAGTGTGACGAGTGAAGAAGCGATGACGGCGGCTGCGATCAGGGCGTCTCCGGGACGGGGCGACGTTTGCCTGAAGTAGCGATAGATCAAGTAAACGAATAGTGTGGCTATGATCAGGTTGGTGACGATGATCAGTTCTCCCCTCAGGTCGAGGCAATAGCTCAGGAGCGGGGTCAGGACTCGGTAAGCCACAGGATTGGGGTCGGTGGCAAATGGATTCTGAGCGAGGAGAGCGTACTTGGATCCCAGGGATGAGGTGGTCAAGGCCGGCCGACAGTAAATAGCTGCTGCCAGCATCAAGAGCCCGGAAAGTATGGCTGCCAAGCCGCGCGGGCCGTATTTCACCTCCAGCGCAGTGATCCTGGTGTCGAGCCAGTCGTAGCTGAGCGCAGAAAGCTTCAGCCCGTGCCGCTTGGCGAGCACAGCGTAGAGAACAACTGTTTCAAGCATAAGCTACAGGAGGAGAAGACTAGTGCCTCTCCCCTGCCATGGTTGCGAGTTGCTCGGTGGGTTCGGGTTGCGTAACAGGTTTTGAGAGAATCTGTCTGAAGAAATCAAGCGTTTGCTGAGCGGTCGAACGCCAGCTGAACATACTAGTGCGGGCCGCCGCTTTGTCGGATAGCGAATTCCGAAGCCGCTGGTTGCGGTGCAGCTCGAGCAGGGATTCGGAGATTGAGGTGACATCGGATGGATCGCAGTACAGAGCGGCATCGCCGCAGATTTCCGGCATAACACCGCAATTGGAACTTAGTATTGGGCAGCCGGCCGCAAGAGCTTCGATGAGAATATTCGGGCAGTTTTCGATAGTCGACGGAAAGACAAAGAACTCGCAGGTGCGATACAGTTGCTGGAGCTGCTCTTCGCCTACTGAGCCCAGAAATTGCACCTTCTCCCCCAATCCGGCCAGAGATATGGCTGATTCGATCTGGGCGGTGTACGGACGGTCATACGGATGTCCCGCAATGACCAGCTTTGGTAGTTCTGACTGTGTAGCGATAGCCTGAGCATACCCTTTGACCAGCTCCAGTATCCCCTTATAGCGATAGATATGCGAGACGCACAGAATGAATTTCTCTCTCGCGCACATGGGCTTGCTTACCTGATCCGTGGCGCCGTGATAGATGACGGTTGATTGGGTGCTGGACAGGTCGACATGGTGTCGGAGGACATTTCTAGCAAATTGAGAAAGAAATATCGTACCTGCAGAGGAGGCAATGGCAGAGGTTGTCCCATAGCGCAGTAGGCGCAACCGAAATTGCTGGTAGGCGGTTTCAGTTGCAATGTACTCCGGGATGAATGGCGCCAGGTTGTGAATTAGCGGTACACTGGGGCAGGGCGGATTCTTAATTGCGTAGTTCCCCGGCTCAAACAGCAAATCACACTTGTCTCGAGACACGAACTCCGGCAGTGCAGTCTGCTCCCACAAGAGGCGCGCCGGAAGGCCAAATGACGGGAAGTGATAAAAGCGGAAGTCGATATTTTCGGCGTCTGTTTTGAGGTGTCTTTCATGGCCAGATGCCGCATACACGATGAAGTGCATTTCCGGTGCCAGAATGGGAAACCATTTGAGGCACTGGGTAAGGTGCGTCAATCCCCCGCCGGGGCCGATCTGGGTGGCTTTGATGCCAATGGTCAAGCGTTTGGACATGCTTCCTCCTCCTCAGCACGTCGGTCGGCATCGGCGAGCACAAATCCGGCAAGCGCCCAATAGATTAACCCTGACGCACCTGAAAACGGCAAATTGACTATTCCACACAGCCAGAATGCGACCGAAAGGCCGGCCAGAGCGGCTGCCAACGGGTGTACACCGTTCGAACCATCTTCCTGTCGGATGGCCGACCGAAAGAGGGCGCCGAGTATCATCAGGAACAGAATGCCCCCAATGACGCCGGTCTCAAGCAGCTTTTGAAGAAGCTCATTGTGCGGCTTGACATAATTGTCAGTGGCCTGGGCTTCATCACTAGCTCGCGTCTGACTTCCATAGCCGATTCCAACACCCCAGGGGTGCGAGCCGATAACCTCAAGGGCTGGTCCCCAGTTGGAGTTGGTACGATCCTGAATGGAACTCGCGGCAAACGGGTTCGCCAATTCTGCTAATCGGCGAAACGTTTCCGCTCCGGTGCCGGCGAGAATCGGCGCTATTGAGAAGAGCGCCAGGTAACAACTGACGCCAATAATGACATAGCGGCGTGCCAGAATGCGACGCGTCTCTTTGGTCTTGCGGAGGAGCCCAGCTACCGCTATCACGGCAAGCGTCATGAGCATGGGCATCCGTTCGACCGACAGGAGAAGCATAACTCCCCAGACGATGAAATAGAGTACTCGTGTGAAGCGCCACCAACCGTCGAGCTTCCCCTTGTGAGCATAGGCCAGAGCGAAGATCGCGACGTTGGTAAAGAAGAAATCCATATAGGAATAGAAGATCGAGAATATGCGGAACTCGATACCGCGAAGTCCAATGGTCATCCAGCCGGTATCGCCGCGACCTAGAGCGACGTCGAGCATCCACCCCTTCTCCCATGCATACAATCCTTCGAACCACTGGCCGATTCCATAAAGGCATGAGAATATGCCGAGGAGTAGGAGCGTCTTGACCAGCAGTTGGCGGGAAGCGTACTCTCTCCAGACGGAACATGCCAGGAACATGATGAGCATATTCGGGAGCAGGTTTCGCTGGAAGCCACCGAGCCCAATGGTAACCGAGTTGGTGGGCAGGAAGATCGAAAGGAATGATAATCCGGCAAAGAAGAGCAAGTACTGGCGTGTCCGATCCGGGGCGATCTTCTGGCCCGATGAATAGGCCAAATAGAGGTTGCCGACAATCAGTGCACTCAAGACCAGGGTGGGTGCCATCCCCAATAATTCAAGATTGCCCAGGGTGTGGTAATGGAGGTCGAACGCATACGCTATACGGACAAAGACGGCTTTGACCAGATAGAAGATGATACCGGCGATCAATCCGGCTCCCTTATTGGCCGCATACAGAATCAGAATACTGATACTGAAGACAAGGGCTATTCCAGTGTTAAACGAAAGACCGACCAGACAAAGGATCGCTGTCACCAGGAGAGCACCCAGAACATAGAATGGGACTCTCAGATTCCGATGCGATTGTACAGCGGCTGCAAGCGAAGTCATGCGAACACCTCTGCTTCGGCCGCCGCCAGGCGAAACTGCTCCCGTTCAAGGGCTCTGACCAATGGCGACGAATGAGCATGCAGATCGCGACAGGTGATAAGGGTATCGATGACGGTTGGAGTCGTGATCCGACAGGAGTAGCGGATCGATGAAGCCGACGCAATTTGTCCGTATCGGGGATAGTACTCAGATGGCACGATTTCTACCTGACCACCGGTCAGGCAATTGAACCGAATAGCTACCGGCCGATCGAGACCGGCATTCAGAGCAATGGTGCCATCGTCGTTGAGGATGGCCCGGTTTGGCGACAGGAACTGGAGAGTCGCCTGATGGGGGGTGGGGAGGTCAGACAGGATTTCATCGCGGATGGCGACAGCCTGTTCAGACAGTGACACCCAGACTGTCCGCCTGTGCACAATACGATCAAGCCGGGCATAGCAGTTATGAGAAGCGGAGATGATGGCAATCTGTCCGGCGGTATTAAAGAAATCGACTCCAGGCGAACCATCGGGCTGGAGATAGAAGAGTCGGCCAGCGACAAATCGGTTCTGCTCCTGGTGATCAATGCTCAGTGTGTTGTGCAGATGCGTCGAGCGGGAGCGGTTGCGGAGGTCGGCGTCAGACGTATAGCAGGAGGTCCCGGGATCGACCAGGATTGCTCTCCCCTTCACTTCAAGCGTGACTCCTAACAGGTCGTTGTGCTTATGACCACCGAACTGTCGGGATGGCACACTGACGGCATTCAATACGAATTGTGTCGTACGGTCTTTGATGACGACATAACCGCTCTCCCTGAACCACTGTGAACGAGGGGCAACTTCCATCAGCCGCATATTGAGTGATTCCGGCCCCAGGTACCAGAGGCGTTCTTCGGTCATTTTCAGATGGGCCGGGACAGGCAGGGCGAACTGGCAAGCCCCAATATCAATAAGGGAGCGATGATCATCGGGGGAGTCATTAGACAGCTTGACTACGAAGCCGTCGTCGTTGTCACCGATCATCGGGGTTAAGCCGGACGAACCGGTTATGGCGGCGGAGAATTCAACCATCTTTCGCAGCCGCTGCATATAGCCGGCCGAGAAAGAGAAATTGTTGCGTCGGCCCAACAGATAGGCCGAGAGGAACATCTCGAGGACGAGGCGGTGGTAGGACGTTGAGCATTCGTAGTCGGCACCGTCGCTCAGGACCTGCGCCATGATTTCATTTTCGAGGCCGTTTGCTCCTTTGGCCCTCCAGATTGCTGATCGATCGAAGTTGGGAATCAGCGTGCCGACGACATACAGGCCGAGATAATCGGCGATCAGGTGATTGCTGTTGGCGCCGTCATCGACGAATTCAAGATTATTCTCGATGTGGAGAGCATGATAGTACAGCGTTTGGATTGCATTTCTGGTATCACTTGCCGACAAGTTCGGAAAATCGGAAAAGAGATGGCACGACCAGAGCAAGTTGACTGCACGAATGGCAACTTCCATGCTACAAGCCCAGTTGACGCCTTGGTCGACCGGATTCTTTTCCTGCCAATCAACAACGAGCTTAAGCCACTCATGGCCATACCGTTCATCAGAAGTAAACTGCCACGCCCGGCCGAGATCCACCAGACAGTGAAGTCTGGACAATTCCCACGGCACTTTGATGTCTGAGGAGTTGTCGGCATAGACGATTGGTACGCGGTCAAATCGAACCATCGGCCACTCGACGCCGGACTTGAAATCCAGATGCCAGTTGATTGTCGATCCGAGAGTAGTTGGACCCGAACCGAGCAGGTCAAACGTATGATCAAGCACGAGTTCGCCGCGAGCGCGTGCCCCTTCCCTATTTCCTGCAAAATGCCAGGAGAGAGCCGAACGGTATTCCGGGAGCCGTGCAGTATCAAAGAAGAACCGTCCCGCCTGCGCGGAACCGAAATAGCCGGAATCGGGCGGGTCTCCCTGCCAGTGATTCCGGAAGAATCGGTCAAGCGGTTTTCTGGTTACAGTCGGCCTAGCGCGGCGTGCCAGCTGTTTCAGTTTCTGTCGACCTTTGATCAGATACGGCCGCAGTGTCATAGTTCTTTCCCATTTGACGGGCTTCGTTCATGATACCGGCTGAACCACGAATGGCGGTCCACATCACAGTGAAATCTTCGAGTTTCGGCACAAATGTCTGTTTGAAACTGTAGCCGGCGGTTCTGAGATAGACAGCAGTGATATAGGCAAACACGGCTACATAGGCTAGCGTTGTGACCAGCGACGCACCGTTGATACCGTAGGTCGGTATGAGGAGGGCGTAACCAATCGCGGTCAATATTAAGACAGGTACCCAAACGAGGACTGCGCGCCAGGGATACCCATGGCCACGCAAATCGTTGATAAGGATGACTTCGAGTCCGAGTAGGAATGAACCGGGCAGGAGGATTCGGGTCGCCAGAGTAGCTGAGACGAACTGCTGACCAAACAGAAGAACAATAAGATTGTCGGTAAAGAGCAGCAGGCCGATCATGACCGGCAAATAGCCTATCACCATGATACGGATCAGCTTGCCGGTCAGGTGGTCGCTGCGGCCATCGGCGATACGGCCGAACAGCACGGTGCCCAGAACGGACGGTACGATTATCAACAATTCCATAACCTGCTGAGCGGTGGAATAGAGACCTGCCTGCTCGGTGCCAAGGAAATGGTTGACGAAGAGAATGCCTACACGCATGGAGGCCATAGTGAAGAGGTTGGCGATGTAGGACTTCATTCCGTAGTTCCAGGCAGGTGCCAGGAGGGATTTGTCAACCCAGGGACCTTCGGGGGCGCCACTGAAATACCGGTAGACAAGCCAGATGGTCATAGCGCCGGTGGCAGCGACGACGACTGACAAAAATGCCACCAAGGACCAGGTGAACATCCAGAAAGCCATTACCGCGGCGCCAAAGAATAGAACGCGCTGGCCGGTCTCAAAGAAATTGAAATTGATTATGTCTCCTCGACCGAGGAAGGCGAAACCAAATACCGTACCCCAGAGGAATATTGGCACAAACAGCAGGGTGAGGACGACCAACGGGAAGTCCAGCCCTTGAAGGGTTGAGGGAGCAAACCAGTACAGAATGCCGAGTAACAAGGCCGACAGAATGGTGCCGCCGATTCCGGTAACCAGTGACATCAGTCCGACTGCTTTGACCCTGCTCTTGTCGCGGGCCAAGAAATAGGTACTCGACGCCGCCAGCCCGAACGAGCCAAGGTTGGAGGCGATCAGGACAATGGTCATGACCAGCGCGTACTGACCTCTTCCTTCCGGACCAAGGGCACGGGCGACAATGATCGAGACACCGAGCCCGGCGACGAGGGCAATCCCCTTGAGAATCAGGGTGAGCGTGACAGAATGCAGGAAGCGCATACTAGATTGCCTCCGCCATCTGTCGTGAAGTTTCCGAGACTCGATCCATTTCTATATGACCGATCCATCCGGGATGTGGACGGAATGCCAAATGGGGCTGACGGTCGAAGGGATCGAAGAATTCCCGGCCGCTCAGAGATATACCATCACGGATGACTGATATTGCTTCCGCGTCAAACGGCTTATCGCCAATAGCAAACTGCTTCAGAGTGCGGGCATCGAATCCCATCAAGCGAGTGGCAACCATGTCGGCAGCATGCAGGTTTTCACCTACCACCAGGGCACCAACCGGTTTGGCTGTTGCAGCCAGAGGACCATTGTCCTCTCCCCCGACGATGCCATCGATTACCGACAGGAATTTTCGTTGAGGTTCTGACTGTACTACACCGTTTCGATCGCAGTAATGAATGATGTGGGCCAGATCGGCGGTCATACGCCAGGCGGAATCATTGCCGAACCAGTTGCCGGCATCGGTGACCCGGGTCTCTTTGGAGACCGGGGCAACCCGACGAATCAAGTGCTGGTACATGCCGGCTGCGGTCTTATAGACCAGTTCGCCAAGAGCTGATTCGCGAGCGAGAGTACGATCCATCAGCCAGCGCTGGGTGCGGACAACGAAGTTATCAGAAGTTGGGCGGCCATCGGGAAGTTGGTCCCCTCCGGTTGAGGGTGTCCCAAGGCGATAATGCACGAGGTAGTTCTTATTGGTGTTGATCCCAACCAGCCCTTTGAGGTTCAGCGTGACGCCGACCTTCTTGTGGACCTTCATTTTTGGGACGGAGATAAAGACGTCGGAATCGAGAATGGTCCTGGAGACGCAATATTCCTGGGTCTCACCCTGATGGTGCGAGTTGGTTACGGAGCGATCGTAGTCGGCGCCGTAGTAGTTCTCTGAAGCAAGTCCATAAAACTGGCTCCTGGTTCCGAGATTGACGATCCGGCTCCCCTGCGGGTCTCCGGCTAGAGCGTGGCGGTTGGACGGGTAGCCGGGAAGCTTGTTGTCAATCAATTCGAAATTGCGCAGATCGACAACTTCGACCGGGAATCCAAACTCACCGTAGTAGAAGTCCTGTATGGTATCGAGCCGCTGGAAAGCCATGAGATCGGCCCAACAGCAGTCCATCTGGGGGGCATCGGCAATGACAATGCGCCCTTCGCCGTTCAACGCGATAAAGGCATAGTCGACCATTGCTCTCAATATGGAGGGATGGGTGATAATGGCTTCGAGGGATGAGCCGCTGGCATTGTATGACAGGACAAAATTGGGCTTGATGACCACCGTCTGTCCCGGCTTGATGATATGGCCAAGCGGGTTCCAGGCAGGAGTGCCGTATCGCTTGTCATCATAGCCAAGATCGTGGAACAGGGCTCGAAGAAGTGCATAGGCCAGGTTCGGCCCGGAAGATACAAAGGCGGTGCGGGCTTCTGCGTAGGCCATCGACGGATGATATGGCGGCGCTGCGTTATAGATTGGCGTCGTGCAGCGTGTGGCGACCTGCATTGATGGATCGATGTGAGAACGGAATCGACCGTTCTGAAGCTTGAGGGTTGCCATCTATCGATCCCCCATAGTGAGTGAAAGACGCTGGATGGCGAATCGGTACTTACCGGTGGCGGTCCGGGGGATATCGTCGACAAAACTGATCGTTAGGCCGAAGTCTTCGCCCAGTTTATTTGCGAGCTCATGACGGATACGGCCCGTGTCGGAGTCAGTATAAGTCGGTTTGCGGACAATATTGAAGGTGACCTGTCCGGGGTTTTCCTGATAGAACTGGAATTGGCGGACATTGTCGAACACATCAGTGTGCATGTTGATAGCGGTCATGGAGACATAGCGTCCGGTACCCGAGACGATTAGCTCCTGGAGACGTCCCTCGACTGATTTAATCAGCATGTGATTTCGTCCACAGGCACAGGATTTTGGACCAAGGCGAGCCAGATCCATTGTGCGATACCGGATCATCGGGAAAGCGAAGTTATGCAGGCTGGTTCCGACAATCTCCCCGAGGTCATTTTCGTTGGCAGCCGGAGCATCGCTATTATCAATCAATTCGGCAATGCCGTATTCAGGGAATACGTGATACTGCTCGGTATTCTCGCATTCACCGGCGAGAACCGCCTTTTCTGAATGACCATACCAGCTATAGACCCGGCACTGGAAGATATTCTGAATCAACTGACGCTGGAAGCTGTAGAGATTCTCAGAGCCGCATAGAATCGCTTTGACTGATGGTATGGGGCCGAGTTTCTCGCGGC
>JBATNE010000049.1:0-18336 GCA_049290195.1 Candidatus Zixiibacteriota bacterium | reverse complement strand
GATTCTTGGCCCGCTGGAGGAGCGAGTCATAGGCCAGATTCCATTCCTGCGGGGTCGAAGGGACCTTACCGGCGTAGGATGAAGCTGTAAGAACGAGCAGGGCTAATCCGAGTATCAGTGTACGCATATTTCCTTCTACACGGTTCGGGCAAAAGCGATTACATGACTATCCAGATCCAGACTATAGGCAACGTCGTGCCCCCAGTCCCGATGCAACAGCGGACTAAGTTCTTTTGCCCCGGCTATCAGGGCTCTGGAATGATACCTCTCCGGGTCGTCGACCACCAGATAAAGCTCCGCTCTCGGAGTGCCGGAGGCGGCCGATGGATCGGGGAGTCTCTCCCCCAGCAGCCGCTTGATCCCTGATGCCGGCATCAGCCCCAGGATGGCGCTATTGGATAATTCGAACTCGGTCATCCCGGGGACATGCAGGCGCGGCTCGCGGTCCAGCACAGCACGATAGAACCGCGTGCTGGATTCCTGGTCGGCGACATAGAGAATGAAATGCGCGATCATTTTGGTTTGGTCCCGAAAATCCACATCATCATGGTATTCCGCGTGACCGGTTCTTCCTTTTCGTTGCCGTACGTTTCGATATTGGCAAATCCCACTTTCTTAAACAGTGCGATCATTTCGTGCAGTGAGTACATCCGGATATCGCCCTTGAATTTCTTTGCCTGGCCGTCTTTGTAAAAGACCCAGCTTCCGCGGTTGATCGAGGTTTCATATTCGAAATGCCGCTTCTCGGTGTACATGGTTCCATCGACTTCTCCCCAGTCGGTTTCGGAATAGTGGGAGAGAATCCAGTCGCGATTGATGACGTGCAGGCAGAACCTTCCTCCCGGCTTGAGAGCGCGATACGCTCGTTCGAGCACTCTCTGATGGTCCCGTTCGTTGTCAAAATAGCCAAACGATGTCCAGAGATTGCCGGCGGCATCGAACCGGTTGACGAAGTCTACTTTGCGCATGTCGCAGTGATGCAGTTCGATATTGAGGCGCGCCCGGATGGATTTCTCCGCCAGTTCTTCCAGATATTCCCGGCAGAGATCAACCCCGACGACTTTGATCCCCTGTTTTGCCAACGGCATTGAGATTCTCCCAATACCGCACGGGCAGTCGAGAAAGAGTGATCCCCGTTTGAGTTTGAGTTTCTTGATCAGGTAGCGGACCTGCTGATTGGTGGCTTTGGCTGGGACCTTGGCGAAGAAAGGTCGGAACTCCTTGAAAAAGTCCTGGAACCACGGTTTTGACTCGGACATAGTAACCTCCCGGATATGTGAAGATAGAGGGAAGATACGATTCGGAGAGTCGAAAGGTCAAGCGAACATGGATGGGGAGGGCGCCGAAGGTGTAGGCGTTGATGTTCTGCGAGAAGCGTGTCGGGTTTCTCTCCCGCCGCAGGCGGTCTCGGAACCCGACCTACTATACCTTCTTCAGAACCCGACCTACTGCCCGGCGTTGCCGGTCGAAAGCGGAAATGTGCGGACGGAGACCCAGTTGCGGGTGGCTACCGGGGAGACCAGATCAATTGCCGGGGCCTGGAACGATTCCTCGAACAGATACGGCACGATCTGTTCCTTCACCAGCACAACGCGGTGCGAAGATATCTCTCGTGCCACCATCACGTGCGGGCGGAAATTCTTGAACGGAAGCGCCAGATCCAATTTGGCGTAAAGGGATTTGTATAGCTCATCGAGCTGAGGGTTCATCTTGAGGCTCCAGTAGACCAGCGGGAACTCCGGATAGAAATCGCCGATCGAATGCAGATCGATCGTCAGCGACTTTACATCGGAGAGCACCTGCTTGAGTGCTTCGGACACCACCGGCAGCGGCCGGGTAGTCTCGAACGGATAGACAAGCGAGATGTGGGATTGGATGAAGAAATAGTCCGGGTCATACCGTTCGCGCAGCGGGGCGATAATCCGGTCGAGATGTTCCGGCATGTGAATCACTACCGCGTAATAGCTGACATCTTCGCGGCTGGTATCGGCGTTATGAAATCCTAGCGGCATACTGGTTGGTCTTGTCCTTGCATCGAAAGTTACTGGTAGAAGAGAATCTCGATCCGTCGGTTGCGGGCACGCCCTTCGGCCGTCTGGTTCGAGGCGGCAAAGTCGTTCTCTCCCTTGCCGACCGTCTTGATCCGGTCCGCGGCGACACCGTAGATGACGAGATACTCGCGCACCCTGGCGGCACGCTTCTCGGAGAGCTTCTGGTTGGCGATATCGGTCCCGATATCATCGGTATAGGCATTGATCTCCAGCTTGATCGCCGGCACCAGATTGAGAATCCGGGCAAGCTGTTCAAGCCGTGCTTTGTTCTTAGGGTCAACTTCGAAACCACCCGGATCATAATCGATATAGAGCATCATTGGCTTGGAGAAGATGGTGACATCGGTACAGCCGTACTTGTCGACCGGGATCCCTTTGAGGGTGTTAGGGCAGTCATCGAGTCCATCCGGGACACCATCCCCATCGGAGTCAACCGGACAGCCGTTGGCATCCACCTGGGCGCCGACCCGGTTATTGAGACAGGAGTCCTTGTAGTCTGCTACGCCATCGAGATCGTTATCGACCGCACAGCCGTTGACATCGACAAACCCGCGCGCCTCTCTGGGGGTCTCCGGGCAGTCGTCAAGGCCATCCGGGACGCCATCGCCATCTGAGTCCATCGGGCAGCCGTTCGCATCCACAACCGCCCCTCTGGCGGTCCCAGGGCACTTGTCGGCGTCATCCGGGACGCCATCGGCATCGCTGTCGAGTGCGGTGGCCACACCCGGCTTGCGTGCGACAGTCGCACCGGAGGCCGGTTTGTCCTTCCAGGATTCGTCCGACTTCCATTTTTCTTTGGATACATTCGATCCGATCAGGAAATTGAACGAGAGCTGGGCGCCATAGAGCCAGCGATTACGTTTGTCATCGACCGACTTGTCAAACTCCGCCCCGGCGCCGGTGAGGTAATCGCCGGTGAGGGTCAGGTTGAAGCTGGTATGTCGGGTGGGAAGGATCAAGAATCTCAGATTGGCCGAGGCCAGGAGTTCCGGGGCAGCGAAATTGACCGCAAGTGACTTGATGCCGGTTACTTTGTAGGTGGTGTCCCCAACCGGGTTGACCATTTTCCAGCTCAGCAGTCCGCCGCCTACACCCAAATAGGTGTGGAACGAGTTCCCTTTGGAAAAGAGGCGGTAGTTGATCGTACCGACCAGGCGAAGCGCCATGAAATCGACCGTGCTATCGGTACCGGATGCAAACGGGTACTTGGTGCTGGCCAGTTTGCCGTAACTGCCATCGATAAAGAACGCCCAGTGATCGGTAAGGCGGTTGCCGATACTTCCGCCGAAAAACAGTTTTCGATTGAAATCGAATCCGCTTCCGCCGGCGGTTCCGACCAGTCCGGCGCCGGCTCCCAGGGAATACTTGAAATCCTGGGCGGCCACCGATGCGGCGAATATGCAGATGATGAGTGTGAAAACGATGCGGCGCATAGCGCTAATCAAGCCGCCAGACCGGCGTAAAGCAATTAAAACTAGGGACTTAGTACAACTTTCTGATTTCCACTCCGCGATAGTAGTAGGGAATGATCTGATCGAACGTCCAGCCTTTGCGGGACATGCCGATCGCTCCGCACTGGCAGAGCCCGACACCATGGCCGTAGCCGCCGCCATGGATGGTGATCGATGACAGCTTGTCTTTGTCACTTCGATCCAGTTCGACATCGAACTTGTCCGACGGGAGAATCAGATCCGGATTGGATGCCCGCCCGATCACCCAGCGGATACGGTCCTTGTAGAAGCGATAGGTATCGTCCTTGGTCCGAATGGTCAGTTTGGCCACACGTCCGCCGGCGGTGCGTTCTGTTACGGCGATATCGGTAATCGGTGAAAGTCTGATCTCTTTGCCGCGGTCGCTGGAGAGGTACTGTTCGATTCGTCCCCTGAGCTGTGGTTCAGTGAACTTCTCGCTCCAGTTATAATATTTGGACCAGGAGCAGGCGCCGCTGTCCGGGACCGGCTTGAGATACGGTGCGGCCGGTTTCTCCCAGACTTCTTCGATATTGTCAGTCATGCCGCCGCAGGTGGAATGGTAGTAAGCGTTGATATAGTTCCCCTGGAACATGATGACCTGACCGGTGGTGGCGTCGATGGCGCGATCAACCAGGTCGACTTCCGATTCCATACCCTCGTAAATCTGATCGACCACGGTGGACTTCATATCATACGGTTCGGTGCCGTACTGCCCGAGATGCCCCATGGCATAGGTGCGGGCGGCCACCGCCTGCGTCTTGATGGCTTCGGTCTCGCTGTCGTTGCGCGGTCCGATCTCCGGCGGCACAACACCGCGGAGATAATCTTCCATGTAGAGGATATTGACTACGCGTACATTGTTGCCATTGGGCAGCGCCTTGAACATCCCGCGATAGCGGCGGCCGTCAAAGCGGATGTGTGAACCGGTGCCGCGGGGAATGAAGTTGACCTCATCGGAACCGTCCTGAATGACATCGCCGTGGTTATTGACGGCGCGGAGTTTGACGCCATACATCGTGAGGGTGACGGTTTGCGCGTAGTAGACGGTCTGCTGTCCACCGCTGATGCATTCGATCGCCATGGAACCATCGGCGTCGATCCGGACTTCGTTCTTACTCTCCACCATAAGGACGCGGACAAACGGCACGCGGATCACCGGGGTCATGACTTCTTCGTTGATACCGGGAATGGCGGTGCAGCTCCAGAGGAGAATGATCAAGATGATCCCTGAGGAGATCTGTAGTGCGAGGCGGGCTATGCGGCGAGCGGTCATCCGTGTTTATCTTTCTTCACATCCGTGTTAGGGTCGATCCGGAGGCTGGACAATGCGCCCCGAAATCGGCTTGACTCTCTGGCTGTCAGCGCCCTTGAACCGGGTTCTCATTGACTCTCCGTGCAGGCAGGCTGCTCCCATGACGGCAAAGGATGCGGCTTCCACCAGATCGGGATCCATTCCGAGTTCGGTCACGGTTGTGACCGGAAGAGAGAGTCTATCGTGCAGACGCTGTCTGAGGAAACTGTTATGAATTCCTCCGCCGGTCAAATACAATTTCCTGATCGAGCGGTCTTTTCGGAGAATCGGCGCGATTCGCGCGGCAATCGAATCAACGGTGAGCTCAACAGCGGTCGCCAGCAGGTCATGGTGCGAGAGGCGGAGCTTTCTCCCTTGTACCATGAGCTGGTCGGCCAGCGCTGCCCCATATAATTCACGTCCGGTAGATCGAGTACGATGCGATGCTGTCCGGATTGTCTTGAGCAACTGCGATGAGACTGTTCCCTGAGCGGCCAGTGCGCCGTTGCGATCATAGCGACGGCCGAAGAGGCGATGTGCCAGGAGATCGGAGAGGACATTGCCGGGGCCGGTATCTTCTGCAATGATCTTGCTGCTGTTCCGAGGCAGGAAGAAATAGTTGGCCATCCCGCCGATATTGAGCACCAGTCGTGATTCTTTGGGGGAACCGAAGATTCGTGCGACTGCCGCCACTGTGATCGGGGCACCCTCGTTGCCGAGGGCAATATCGGCCTGCCTGAAGTCACCGACAACGATCTTGCCGGTTCTCGCGGCGATTTGATCGAGGGAACCGAGCTGCATGGTTCCATGAACGGCGATTCCGGCAAGCTTAACCGGAGTGGGAACATGGCGAACGGTCTGTCCGTGAGAGGCGACAGCATCAACGGTAATGCGTCTGCGGTTCAACCGCCGGATGAATTTGGCGGCGGCGTTGCCATAGGTAACGCCGAGGAGATTGTCCAATCGGATTAGATGTTCAAGGCTCGTGGTCGGCGAGTCGGCAGTCTCAAGGATGAGCGAGCGAAGTCTCGGATTGTACGGAATGGTAGTACCATCGACAAATCGAACCGGCTTCCCGGTCCGACAGCGCACGACAGCGAGATCGATACCATCGGCAGAGGTGCCTGAATTGATACCGAGAATGGTCAGTTCCTGTTTACGCAGCAGTCGGTCGAGTTTCATCCTATTGCGTCACGGAGCGTCCGAGTCGGAATTTCGCTCCGCCGATCCTATCAAGTGATGCCGCTATCCGATGCGGGTTGATTTCGCCTCTCCGGGCGGCATCGCAAAAATAATCAAACGCCTGCATTGAGGCATCAGTATCCTGTCCGAACAAGAGCAGGTCGTGGCCGGCGTTAAATGCGGCCACCGTGCGTTCGCCGATAGTGCCGAGTTGCGATGCTCCCTGCATGCAGAGGTCATCGGTGATAATCGGACCATCGAAATTGAGTTCCTGTCGCAGCAGCTGGGTGATGATTTTCTCCGAGCCGGTGACGATCTTGTCGTCCAGTTCGGGAAGCGTGACGTGGGTGGTCATTACCAGATCTGCCTGGGCGTCGATACCGGCTTCGAAAGCGCGTTTCTCGCGCTGCTCCCAGACCATTTCATCGAATTTGAGCGACGAAATGCCGTAGTGCGGATCGATGACTGCCTCGCCGAGGCCAGGGAAATGTTTGAGGCAGGAAAGTAGCCCGCTGGCGCGGGATACGGAGATCGAGGCCCGGATGAACTCGGCGGCTTCGGCCACCGTCGTACCGTAGCAGCGATCCTTGAGTACCGTGTTTTTTGGGTTGGTATAGATATCCGAGACCGGCGCCAGGTTGAGGTTGATTCCCAGCGCTTCCATATAGACGGCAGCGCGAGAGTATTCCTCGGTGAAGCGTTCGACGTTCCGTGTGCTTGCGTACTCTGAGGCAGCCCGAAATTCGACCGGTGCGCCTTTGAGGCGGCAGACCCGTCCGCCTTCCTGATCGATCGCGATCAGCGGCGTGAAGTGACGATAGCATCCCCGTATTTTTTCTATAGCTGATCTCGCACTCTGGTGCGTGGCGCAGTTGTCGGCAAACAGAATAACGCCGCCGATCTGTTCTTCGCGAAGAAATTCCAGAAACGGCTTGGGCGGTGTTTCCCCCTTGAAACCAACCACGAACAACTGCCCCGCCTTTTTCAAGACTTTATTCATCGATTCATCCCTCCAGCCCTCGCGGCTGTCATGGTACTCATATTGTGCATACCAGGTTCTTGCCGGATCCTTTGGCGCGATAGAGCGCCTGGTCCGCGATCGACACCAGTTCTTCCTGCGACTTGCCGTTTTCGGGGAACGAACTTACCCCGACCGACACGGTGATCTTCAGCTTGCCGGAATTGCCGGCATCGATGATCATGCTTTCCACCGCTTCCCGAATCCGCTCACCGATTGCGGCGGCTTCCGACTGCGGCGTCTGCGGCAGAATGATAACGAATTCTTCGCCGCCGTACCGCGCAAAGATGTCGACGTCCCGGATGCACTTCTTGATAATGCGCGACAGCTCCTTAAGAACCACGTTGCCCACTTCGTGGCCGTACGTGTCATTCAACTTCTTGAACCAGTCGATATCGACCATGATCAAGGAGACCGGAAGATCATAGCGCATGGCGCGCTTCTTTTCTTCCTGGAGCTTCTGAATGAAGTAGCGATAATTGTATGTCTCAGTCAACTCATCGATCGTAGTCAGTTCTTCGGTCCGTTTGTGTAGTTCGGCGTTCTCCAGAGCGAGGGCGGCCGAGCGGGCCACGATGGACATGAATTGTACATCGCGCTCCTTGAATTGATCCGCGCGGGAGTGCTCCGCCACCAGTACGCCGCTGGAATGACCGTGCGAGGTCATCGGAACGATCATGACCGAATGGGACTGATCGTTCAGTGGCTGATAGTCGTCGCGGCCTTTGATATCCTTGAGACGGATCGACTCGTGCTGTTCGGCCGCCTTTCGGACGATGTCGTTGTCGACCCGGTCGATTGCCTTGAGATGGAAATTCTGTTTTCCGTCCACCGAACGGGCCCGGTAATAGGCGTTGCCCCATTTATCCCTGAATATCACGCCGCAAGTCTGGTACTGCAGGGTCGAGCCCATGATGCGCATGATTTCGCGCACGACTCCGTCGGTGTCGAGAATGGCGGCCAGGATTCGGGTGTTTTCATAGATCATCTCGAGCTGCGCCTGCGACCGTTCCAGTTCCTGGGTACGCATATTGAGGGTATCGAAGAGCTTGATCAGACGTGTTTCGGATTTCCGCAAATAGTCGGACACATATCCTATCCCTATATAGAGCGCCCAGAGGAGGCCGATGCGGATGGAAAGATCAAGTGAGTTCTCCAGCGTCACTTCGCGCCAGATCAGGAATCCATACATCACGGTGATAGCCGTGACAAAGGCTCCGGCGATCCAGAAGTTCAACAGATAGGCGGCCACGGAGACGGACAGGTAGTACAGCAGATAGAACGAGGAGTTGATACCACCTGTGGAGATAATATAGAGCGGAATGAACAGCAGGTCGTAGAGAATGGCTGAAAGGTAGGCCAGGCTGACATCGAATTTTCTTCGGATGGAAATGTAGAAGATCGCCAGATGGGCCATGTAGGTTGTGGCTACAATCCACCAGAGGACCGATTCCGTGCGGTTCTCGGCTCTCGACCCGGCGAGAATGAACCAAAACAACCCCAATAACGTAAGCCCGCGGATGACAAAATAGATGATGTCGATCCTCGGAAGGAAGGTCTTGTTTCGCTCTAAAAATATCTTCATTCGGGTCGTCCGGTACTACTGATCATATATCGGCCAGAGCCCGCCTTTATTTATTGAAACTAAAGAGCTTAGCAGTACTGGCTGGACCGGCTGACAGCGGGCTGAGAGGGAGATTGTCCTACCCCGGGAGTTCGACGGGGGACCACCCATGCCGGCAAAATGTTAACTAGCGGAGTAGTAATGGATTAGCGGCAGCGAAGTGGGGTTACGGACGGGTCAGGTTCTCTTGATGAAATAAGCGGTGGCCAGAAAGATTCCGAGTCCGAACAAGAATGCGCCAAATCCGATCTTGCCGTAGATAGACCAATCGGGTGAGACGCGCAGGAGCGAGACTTCCGGATGTGATGGATCGTAGTGCACCGACAGTTCGCGACCGACCGGGTAGGCGGCGACAATTGTCTCGGCGGCGTTCCGCTTGTTGTTTCGCCCGCCAAATCCGGGCTGGTCAAGGTCGGTGCTGTCTTTGAAGGTCTGCGAATTGACGGTGTACTGATAGACGATGTTGGGTCGGAAGGCGCGTTCGCCAATCACCTGTGCCGACAGTACCACTCCACTCACCGACGGCCAGGCTTCGATAGCGGCGAATTTCCGGAGTTCGCGCAGTTGCCAGGAGACCAGAAGAATTCCGCACAACCAGAACAGCACGCCAAGCGCGAGGACAGCGGGTCGAATGCGGAAGGTGTGTTTTCGCCAGAGAATGGCAATTGCCAGTCCGAGCAGACTGAAGAGCGAAAGCGAAATAAATGCGACCAAACGGCCGTGCTGCGCCATCATTGTTTTCTATCTCCCATTCGGGGCAAATATATGCCGCGATCAATATGTGACAATCGTTTTAAATTGCTTTTTTCGTTGTCGGATAGCAACTTAACCTCAGTGAGGCCGTAACCAATACTGGTACACATGAGCATGGAATTGATGAACATGAATTTTGGCAAATGGTCCAAGCGGCTCCTGATCACCATGGTGATATGGGGAACAATTGTCGGTGTCGGTCATTCCGCCTATGCCTCCATTTTCAAACATGATTCCACCGTTCTCATCAGTCAGATCGAGTCGATTGACGACGACTACTATATCTACGCCAACAAGCTCTCGGTTGAAGGACTGATCAACGGCGATCTTTCCGCTTTCAGTTTCAAATCGCAGATTCGTGGCGAAGTGACCCAATCGGCAAATCTCTTTGCACAATCGGTCAAACATTATGGCAAGGTCGACGGGTCCCTGCGGGCGTTCTGTCAGGAATGCATTGTCGACGGGTATGTGGGCCGGTCTGCGCTTGTTATTGCCAACGATGTTGAGATTGACCGCAACGCCGTCATAGAACGGGATCTCACTGTCTTTGGCGGTATCGTGACGATGGACGGCACGGTTAAGGGGAATGCGAACATCAAGTGTGCCCGACTGGAGCTGACCGGCGTGATCGTGGGAAACCTCGACATCACGGCGGACAATATCAACATCTCGGCGCCGGCAGTAGTGACCGGCAACCTGACCTACACGTCGATTCACCAGGCCAACATCCAGTTGGATAAGGGGGTCTCCATCACCGGGACGACCACCTGGAATCTCCCCAAGAAAGACGAAGACAAAGAGAAGGAAAACGCCCATCCGCTGGCGTCGTTTATCCTGCGCATCTCCGGACTGCTGGCATCGCTGATTTTCGGTCTGGTCGTTGCGCGGGTTTTCCGCCCCTATGCCGAGGAATCATTCAATCAACTTCGGACCAGATTCGCCACCGCCCTCGCCGCAGGGCTGTTGGGAATACTCATATTGGCGCTCTGTCTGATAGTGCTGGTAGTTTCGCTGGCGTCGCTGTTGGCGGGATATCTTCTCATCGCCAATGGACCGGCTCCGCTCGGCTCGCTCATCATGATATTCTCGATTCTGATGATCCCGGTTACCAGCTTCGCCGCCGTTACCGGAACGATAATTCTCTATTCCGGAAAAATACTGTGCGGTTTCCTCCTGGGATATCTGATCATGTCCCGCGCTCGGCAGGGGAGCCCGATACTCGGAAAAGCCGGGCTATTTGTCGGCCTGGTGATACTCGGTCTCGTCTTTGCAATTCCTGTTGTCGGATGGTTGTTCTATGTCGCAGCAGGCGTGATCGGCGGAGGTGCGATTCTCCTGGGGATCAAGCACTGCCGTCGAAGTGTGTATGGTTCGGCGCAGAGCACTCTTCCCCCGGCCGGAGGAGCGGTCGACCCACAGGGGCAGGCATAACAGTATTTCGGAAGGGCGCGCGTCCATTTCCAGAGCAAACGAAAAGGGGTCCCAGCGGGACCCCTTATTTTTTATCACAAGTCGCTGCTCTTAGTGAGTCTGGGCGGGAGTGGCAGGCGTTGTCGATGACTGCATCTGACGCATAGTGCGCTTGACCGGCACGGTAAAGCGGGACTGGCGCTCATCCCCAACCTGGAATGTGAACGATTTTTCAAAGTCCTTGGTGAGAGCGAGCGGGGTCAGTTTAACCATTCCATCAACAGACTTACCGGGCTCCACCACTTTGGGAAGCTCAACGGTGAAATACTCGGGTGTGGTCGAAACCATGGTCAGCTTGAGCGGCTGGGTGGCAGCATTGCGTACGGAGAATCCGATAGCGGTTCTCTGCTTTTCGCCAAACTGGCTGATATCCAGCTTGTACGGATCCACGACCACCGGGTAGGTAGAATCCGGTCGGGTAACCACGTTGGCCTGGAAATGAATAATCCGTTCGGCGGTGGTGTCATTGGCCAGAACCCTGGGCTGTTTTTCGACCAGGCCGACATAGGTGCCGGTATTGAAGATGATTTCGAGGCGCGTGCTGTCTTTTGACGCCAGTGCTTCCTTGTCGATCGGCGTCTGGGTGCATCCGCATCCCGGGGTCACCTTGATAATCTTCAACGTATCGGTGCCGGCCGATTTGAGCCAGAAGACGTGTGAAATGTGGGCGTTTTGCGGCACATACCCAAAATCGTAGGTGGTGTCCGACATAACCAGTTTCGGCGCTGCCTGGCTTGTGCCGGCGCCGAGAACCAGAACTCCGGCGAGCAATAGTACGACCAGCGTTTTAGACATGGGCGAATCCTCTGTATGATAGTTTGAATGCGGTTTTCAGTATATCTACATCTTCTACAGGTAAACGAGCTCTTGGTTCGATGGTTCCCTGTCGGAATTCCCCCTCCGGGCCGGACTGTCTGAGCCGGTTCCTGACCCTGTCCCCTAAAAAGTCGCCAAAGTCGGTCCAATATTCGGAAGCAGATACGTAACAAGGGCCTGTCTTTCGGCAGGCCCTTGTGATTTCCCCGGTCCGGCCGGTTTATTTCTTGTCCACCTGGAAGATGAAGCCATCCGGGAAGAGCACCTTGAGCGGAATACCTTCCTTCAGGTCCTTGGCGGTGGTCTTGATCACTTCCGGTGTCTCGCCGCTGAGAATGTTGCTCAGCTTGACCTGGGCGGCGTTGAACCCAAGTTCCTTGAGGTCGACTTTGATAATGATCTCTTTCTCGCGGGTCTCAAATCCGTCGGAGAGTTCTCCGGGGGGCGGAACGACGACAAAGAGCAGTCCGCGCTTTTCACCGGCCTGGAAAGCGATATCCACCGAGGGATCATTGCACCAGACGTGCGGTGTAATCCCTTCGCCATTGAGAATTGACTCGATATAGGACAACTTCTGGTGGTTGCCGCCTGAGGCGAAGTCATAGGCAAAGAAATACAGCGTTCCTTTGAACCGGTTCGAACTGACCGCAACCAGCTTGGTCCCTTCCATGACGAGCTTCTTGGCCTTGCCGTCATCGGAACTGCGGATAGCGCCGTAGATGTAACTCGGGAACGATCCATTCTTGTGAGTGATAGTCCCGATATGATAATCGGTGGTCGTCTTGATGCGGAAGTGGTTGGAGAGCACCTGGCACTCTTTGAAATTCTCATCGTACCTGGGCATGAGTCCGCACATGACGAGCGTGACTCCGGCCTTGGCCAGTTCGACCAGAGCTTCCTGATCCTTCTCCGGCATCATTTCGGTCGTCGGCACAAAGAGCAGCTTGTAATTCTTGAGGGAATTCATGTCGCGATTTTCGCGCACACCGTAATGCACTTTGAGGCGCATCAGATCGCGGCAGATGCCGACCGTCGAATCATCCATCAACCGAGGGACGTAGGTAAATTCCTTGGCGCTGGAGGTCCGTTTCAACCAGTAGTAGGATCGATTCACCATGATCGCTACATCGATTTTGGTCTCCATCAGGTCAAACCCGATGGTTGAGACGGCGGTATTAAAATTCTTGGCCACTTCGTAGCCGTCGGAAATCGTTCCGTCCTGATGCAAGGGCGCGCCGTGCCAGTAGTCACGGTCGACGAACATATAGTGGTTCATTCCCTTGAATCCGGCGGCGAGGCCGGCCGCATAGTAGAAGCGGCGGGTATTATCCTTGATCGGGGCGATATCGTTTTCGCGCGACGGATTGGCGGCAGCCGCACCTGAGGTGAAGGAGCTGGCGTAGGCGAATCCGTATTCCGACTGGAGGTATCTCGCCTTGTTGATCAGGTCGAAATAGCTTCCTTCGGGAAACACATTGGCGCCGACAAAGGGAGAGCGATCCGATGGAACCAGATTGTTGGCCGGGAGCAGTTCACCCGGAGGGAAGTACAGCGACCGGAACAGCAGTGGTTCGACCGTATACGACTTGAAAACATCTTCAAGTACTTCAATATACGCGTTCAGCATGTACTCACGGAACGCCATCCAGTCAAGAACCTTGGGGTAATCGTCAATACTCAGGTCTTTGAAGGAGCGGGGCGGCTGCACCGACTCAAAACCGGTGTTTTTCTCATGGTACCGGGCATTGAGTTTCTTGATGTCGCCGAACTGACGTTCCAGGAACGGTCCGTAATACCGGAGCAGAACTTCGGGATTGTAATCAGCGCGGGATGGATCCAGGAGACGTCCAAAGGAGGTCTCATAATCCAGTTCCACCATGAAGATCGGTCCGCGGGGGTGAACGTAGTTCTTGGTCGTCTCGATGAACGCCTTGAAATAGTTCTTGAGGTGGAAGCCGAAGTTCGGGTGGAGGTAGCTGGGCAAATAGCCGCCATCGACACCGAATTCATCCGGCAGCTTAACTTCGTTCCCCTGAGCATCGCGGGCGAGCAGCTTGATATCATTGAACAGATATTTGGGGAGGCCGCCATATGGCAGTTGTCCGGCGACCCAGGGGCCGGGGCGGAGAACCACCTTGAAGGCGAATTCCCTGGCCAGCTCCAAGAATACGATCAAATCCTTTCGGGGATCGTTGAGTCCGTTAAAATCCAGATACTTGCTGTCGTCCTGATGAATATTCCACGGCACTGCTGTGGATATGATCCGGAAGCCGGCCCGTTTGATTCGTTCAAAACAGATCGACCAGTACCGCTTGTCAATGCGGAAGTAGTGGAGTTCGGCGGAGTACGGTTGATAAGTTTCCTTACCTATCGAGAATTTGTTACCGATAACGCCAAGCATATAAAACCTTATATCTCAATCGCTTAACTTCAAAATGATGCGGAACAGAACATTATAGGTACCTAAAATCGGTGCAAAAGTCAAGGGAAATCGTGTAATTGGTTGACTTACAATTAGTTATGGGAGCGACCCCCGCCTTAGCCCAAAAAGAAAGCGCCCTGACTTCCGTCAGGGCGCCAAAAAACCGGAAAATCCAGTTTGAAAGTCGTTAGAAACTACTTCAGCATAACCATTTTTTTGGTCATGACATAGGAGCCGGCTTCGAACTTATAGAAGTAGATACCGGAAGAGATCTGGGCGCCGGATTCACTGCGGCCATCCCATTCGGTTTTGAACTTGCCGGCAGCCATTTCCTGATTGACCAGGGTCTTGACCTTCTGGCCGAGGACGTTGTACACAGTCAAGTTGACCTGTGACTTAGCCGGAACATCGAATTCGATGGTGGTAGTCGGGTTGAACGGATTCGGATAGTTCTGGCTCACGGAGAAGCTGTTCGGGAGCCCTTTGTCGCGATCAGTCACGCCGGCAACCGGATCATACAGCAGGTAGCAGTAGCCGAGACCATCCTGGTGAGTGGCGGTACCGAAACCACCAAACTCCGGAGTATAGACGGTCAGTGATTTGCCAACCCAGCTCCAGGTACCGCCGGTACCGAAGAACGCGGAGTCGATGCAAATGTGCTTGCCCGCGGAGGCCTTGTCATGGAAATAGACAGTCACGATAAACGTGGAGTCATTCCAGGTAATCGGGAGCTGTTCAAGCGGCTTGGTTCCCTTACCGGCCTGCAGAGTGCCGACCGTGTCAGCGGACCCGGATACGCCACCGTGAGTGCCGACATTGAAATTGCCGATGGTACCGGTGATGCTGAAGAGCAGCAACCAGGCATTCTCACCGTCAATGGTGACTCCGAGTGTGGAGTCGAGCACGACGCTGTCCCAGAGGGCGCCATCGTTGGACGAAATCTTAAATCCGTTAGCGACGTCGCACTTTTCACCGACGCCGTTGGTGCCGGTGTTGTCCATTTTGATGGTGAATCGGAGGTTTTCACCGGCGTTAACCGTGTCACCACCGACGTATCCATCGATCTTCTGAATAGCGACCAAGCCGTTTCCAGCCGAAGCTACTCCCGCAGTCATCAGGACCGCGATCACTCCCATTAAGAGAATGGAGCGAAATTTCCGCATATTCTTCATCTCCTCAAATAGATTAAATATCACACTTTTTTCTACAATTACGGTCAATTCCCGTCCACAGAGGTCAACCTTACATGCATCAACACATACCGTCAGGAATTGACGCGACTGCACGTCTCGCGTGCGAAGAAATCGATATCAAGTTGTCGAGCCTCGTACCTCCATGCAACAGGTTTCAATAACTCGCATGTTGTGGCGATTAAGAAATAGTACAGTGGGGCAAAGATACCTACTGGGCTTCCTGCCCGTCAAGAAAAAAACTGTCTAACCTTTTATAACAAAACAGGGTGGGAAAAGGTCCCACCCTGTTAAGACAGTTCAAGTCTTAGTTTGGCGATGGCGCCGGACCGGTGCCGGTCAGGTAGGCCACAAGGTACGACAGGTCGGACAGATCGATACTTCCGACGCTATTGATGTTACCGCCGTACGGGTCCGGTGTGGGGGTTCCAGAGGTCAAATAGGAGACGAGAAGGCTCAGATCGACCAAGTTGACCGGCGGCGGGCCACACAACACCTTGCCGCGCAAACAGGAGCGGACAACGATCTTGCCGGGCTTGTAGACCGGCCAGAACTGGCCCCAAATACTGGTCATAACCGGTTTCTTGCTGTCGCCAAACCCCTGGGTCATGGTGTCGACATCGACAACTGCCCCGCCGGTGGCGGTTGACGGAATATTCAGATACAGTTTGAGGATTGAGCCGGAACCGGGCGCCATGTAGTTGTAGTGGCCGAAGGGGGCCGCGGTGAAGGCAACCGAGTAGATTTCCGGTCCTGGGGCCGCCGCATCTTCGACTACCGAGCCAAAGGTCGCTGTACGACACCCAACAATCGAGATGGAATCAAGCGAGATCCCTTCGCTATTGGAGAGCATGAACGGGAACTGCATGTGCTGGATGAGTTCGGAGTTGCGGTAATAGACGTTCATGACTGCTTTGGAGCCGGGACTTACCATGATAGAGTCAATTTTCAGCGTGTCGGCCCGCACCCACATGTAGTCATGGAGATGTTCTTCGCCGAGGCCATGGATGTCGTTCACTTTCAGGTGCACCGAGTACATACCGGGTGCGGTATAGGTATGGGACGGGTTCTGGACAGAGGTCAAAGTACCGTCTCCGAGATCCCAGTCCCAGGTAGTCGGAGAATTGGGGGAATTGTCCGTAAAGTTGACGGAGAGCGGGACATTTCCCGCGGTAACATTGGCGGTGAATTTGGCATTGGCCAGATTCTGCAGTGCCTTCTTCGCATTGATTCTGCCGGTACCGAGCATTCCGGCATACGTGGGATTGATGCCGTCGATGTTGTCGGTCGTATTGACAAGAATGGAATCAACCTGAGCGCGTGTCAGCGAGGGCATCATGGAACGAATAAGCGCGGACAGTCCGGCGACGTGAGGAGCGGCCATTGAAGTACCGTCGTAATACGCCGTTCCCGGAGTATAGCTGTTGGAGACGGTCGAGAGAATGGACTCACCCGGTGCGGAAACGGTGACCCAGTCGCCGTAGTTGGAGAAGGACGCCTTGCCGTCGGTTGACGTCGTGGCCGCAACAGTGATGACGCCCGGGATCTGGTCCTGCCAGCCTTCGACGTCACTGTTGCTGTTACCGGCGGAATGGCAGAAGCTGATGCCGGAAGCGATAGCATTGGTGATGGCTACGCTCAGTGGTGCGCTGAAACTGCCACCACCCCAACTCGCATTAATAACGTTGGCGTGCACCAGCGTGGCATAGTTGACCGCTGCCGCAAGGGCGTTCGAGGCCAGGGATGCGTTTCCGCTCACCTTGTACGAGCCGGCACGACAGGGGATTATTCGGCTTCCGCGAAACGAGCGACTGCCGCCATACCAGCCACCAGCCATACTCGCTATGTTTACGCCGTTATTATTCATCGCCGCAATAGTACCGGAGCAATGTGTACCATGGCCGCCGAAATCGGCCGGGTCATTGTCCGGACTGAAGCCATCTTCGCCAACTGCCAGTGAGTCAGACGTGGAGACGAAGTCCCAACCGATCAGATCATCGATAAAGCCGTTGCCGTCATCGTCAATGCCGTTCAGGTCGTCGATGTCCCAGACCACGCCGTTGTGGTTGATATCTTCACCCGGATTGACCCAGATGTTGCCGGTCAGATCGGGGTGCTTGTACAGCACGCCGGTATCGACAACGGCAATCTTTATTGAATCGGATCCGGTTTCAGAGTTCCAGGCGGTGTACACTTCCGGATCGGGGCCGGGCGGATTGAAATCCCACTGGCCGGCCAACTGAGGGTCGTTGGGGGTCGCGTCGATCGTATAATACCACACCGGTTCTGCGACTCTAATATTTGGATTCTGTAGAAAGGCCTTCACGACGGTCTCGACCGGGATTGAATCCGGAAACGACACTTCGTAAAAACGGGTAAGATCCCCAAGGCCGGAATTGACGGCCGGCCGCGTAGCGCCCTCAAAAATGGGTCGCGCGTCAGTGGCTTCATAAGTCAGGAGAATCTGATCCAACGATGCAATGCCTGTACTCACGGCGCCAAAGCCGCGGGCTACCCGATTGGTATTGACATTGGTTTCGAACTGAATCGTGATTTTTCCCGGTACCATAGTGCTCTTCGCCGGAGTTGCTCCAGGACGGACGAGCGCCCAGAGACTCGACGAGCACAGCACAATAAGGCAAATACCTGCCGCGACAGCGCGAATGGATTTCGTGATGGATCGGTTCATGCCTGCTCTCCAGAGTGGTTTAACGATAAAATCGAAGTCTATTGCACAATTAGATTAACGACATCTCGGCGGTATACTTTAAGGACCCGATGCGGCACACCTGGCTGCTGTAGAAGCCGCCTTTGTTGGGCCAATCATACGCCGCTGAATCGATGTCTTAACTCCGCCACCGATGTCTTGTGAGGGTAGTACTTTGCGGTATACGGTTGATATCCACGGCATCACCGGTAGCTACTGAAATATACGCTTCAGGAGCCTGTTTACAAAGGAAAAAAAGGCCACCCCCGGGGATCCGGGGATGGCCTATATGGGCTTTAGAGGCTTCTAAGCCTGATCAGCAAGCGGGCAGGACATAGCC
>JBATNE010000048.1:0-1873 GCA_049290195.1 Candidatus Zixiibacteriota bacterium | reverse complement strand
ATATCGGGGTGAAGGGGGATACGATCGCTCATATCGGCGACCTCTCCCGTGAAGCGGCTCCGAAGGTAATCGATGCGTCGGGTCGGTATGTCGCCCCCGGATTCATCGATGTGAACAATCATTCTGATGTGTACTGGCAATTGTTGTCACATCCGGAATTGGAGAGTATGTTTCGTCAGGGGGTGACGACGATCATCGGTGGGAATGCCGGTTCTTCGCTCGCTCCATTCGTGGCGCACGATACCATTCGTTCTATCCAAAAGTGGACGGATGTAGAAAAGATCTCTTTCAATTGGCTCTCCATGAAGGAGTTTTTGGAGGCGTTGGAGAAGAAACGCCTCACCATCAATTTCGCAACCCTCGTCGGTCACGGGACACTGCGCCGTGGCGTGCTCGGCGATGTGAATCGTCCGGTGAAGCAGAGTGATATCGATGATATGAAGCACCTCTTGAAACGGGCGATGAAAGAAGGTGCTATCGGTTTCTCGACTGGACTTCGATATACCCATGCGAAGAGTGCGACCGCGAGCGAGATCATGGACCTGACAGAGACAACTGCGGATTTCGATGGCATCTATTCGACCTATCTTCGCAATGAATCGGATGGACTCCTGGAATCCATCGAGGAAGCGATCCGTACCGCGCAGGAGACGAAAATTGGACTCCATATCTCTCATTTGAAGGCGAGCGGACAGAAATATTGGCACCTTTTCGAGGAAGCGCTCAACTGTATCGAGGCGGCGGCGAGCGGAGGGCTTCCGATTAGTTTCGATATTTATCCGTACACGACGACCGGATCGGTACTCTATACATTTCTGCCGGATTGGGTGACGGAAGGAGGGAGGAAGGCGATGCTCCGACAGCTCCGTGATGTGCGGGTGCGGAACAAAGTGGTGGAAGAAATGCGTCGCTCGGGAAGTGACTATACCACGATGATGATACTCTCTTCATCACTCAATAAAATGATGCCGAGGCGTCATATCGTCGATATCGCCGCCATGCAGAAGAAATCTCCCGAAGAGGTGATTATCGATGTGCTCCTCGCGAGTGATGGACGCGCCATCGTTTCGATCGAAGCGATTTCGGAACACAATATGCGACATGGCATCCAGCATCCGTTTTCCATCATCTCATCCAACGGTTCGGGGTACTCGGTCGATCACAAGGACACGGGGGACCAGGTGCATCCACGGAATTTCGGCACATTTCCGCGGGTACTCGGTCGGTATGTGCGCGATGAGAAGCTCCTCTCCTGGGAGGAAGCCATTCACAAGATGACCGGCAAGCCCGCACAGGTTTTCCATCTGGAGAAACGAGGGCGATTGCAGGAAGGATACTTCGCAGATGTGGTCGTCTTCGATCCGGAGAAAATTATCGACATCGCGACGGCGGAGAACCCATATCAGTATCCACTCGGCATCCATGATGTCGTGGTCAATGGCGATCCGGTGCTCCTGTCGGGGCGGTTCTCCGGTATCCGCTCGGGTCGCGTGCTCCGTCGCAAACAGTCCTTGTTCCCGTGGTAGGAACAGAGATTTTTTTTCTTGACGCATTTTTTGGATTGGTTTATCATACTTTCTCACCTGCCATGATGCAAAAGTGGCATTGATTGAAGATTCAAAATGACATGATATGACCAATCCTTTCCTCTCAGCTCAATCACAGCTCACACAGGTGCAGGAAATTTTGAAATTGGATCCGAATATCTCTGCGAGGCTCCGTGTACCGGAACGATTCCTCGAAGTTTCGATACCCGTTCGCATGGACGATGGTACGACCAGGGTCTTCACCGGTTTCCGTTCTCAGCACAATAATGCAAGGGGACCGTATAAGGGAGGTATCCGTTTTCATCCGGGCGTCTCGGCTGACGAGG
>JBATNE010000047.1:0-17722 GCA_049290195.1 Candidatus Zixiibacteriota bacterium | reverse complement strand
GTCGCCCTTGAATTCGGTGCCAGCGGGGGCGCAATGGGAGGAAGTTCCGGGGATCAGGCAGGCTATATCGGTTTGTTTTCAGAACAAGCGAACATCAGACTCTCAAAGCGAATTCTGTTCAGCCTGGGCTTTACGCAATCGTCGATTTCCGATATCCAGACACAATATGCGCTGGTTAGTAGCATTGCAATTGTGCTGGGACATCACTAATCTGGTACAGAGAACCGATAGAGGCACTGGGGCCACTATCGGTTGTATCTAGTATCGGTCAGTTCTACAAAGTTCGGAGAATTTTATTTTCCCGGGCCGATCATCTTCTCCGGCCGGACTTTCTGATCGAATTCCTCAGCCGTCAATAGCCCAAGCGCAACCGCCGCCTCTTTGAGCGTGGTGTGCTCTTTGTGAGCCTTCTTGGCAACTTTGGCCGCATTGTCGTACCCGATATGCGGATTCAAGGCTGTAACCAACATCAGAGAATTGTCCAGATGCTTCTTGATGTTCTCCCGGATCGGTTCAATACCAACCGCGCAATGTTCGTTGAACATTTCGCATGAATCAGCCATGAGACGAATCGACTGAAGAACATTGTAGATAATCACCGGCTTGAATACGTTGAGTTCAAAATTCCCGGACGCTCCGCCGATATTGACGGCGACATCGTTGCCGAGCACCTGAGCCGCCACCATGGTCATGGCTTCGGACTGAGTCGGGTTCACTTTGCCGGGCATGATCGATGATCCCGGTTCGTTTTCCGGAATGAAGATTTCGCCGATGCCGCTTCGAGGGCCGGACGCCATCCATCTGATGTCATTGGCAATTTTCATCAACGAACAGGCAAGCGTCTTAAGGTCGCCGTGGAATTCCACCAGCGCATCATGAGTAGCCAATGCTTCAAACTTGTTGGGAGCGGTGACAAACTGCTTTCCAGTCAATTCCGCGATTCGCTTGGCTGACTTGACAGCGAAGTCGGGATGGGTGTTGAGACCGGTGCCGACTGCCGTGCCACCTAGTGCCAGCGGATAAAGCCGCTTGAGGCCGTCGTTAATGCGGTCAAGACCGTTGGTAAGCATCTGGACATAGCCGGAGAATTCCTGTCCAAGGGTCAGCGGTACTGCATCCATAAGGTGAGTGCGGCCGATCTTGATGACATCGTTGTACTCGACGGACTTCTTCTGGAGCGTATCCCGAAGCTGGGTCACCATCGGGATCAGCCGGCGATGAGTTTCTTCGACTGCGGCAATGTGCATCGCGGTCGGGAATGTATCGTTCGAAGATTGCGCCTTGTTGACATCGTCGTTGGGGTGGATCGGCTTTTTGGAACCCATAACGCCGCCGGCCATTTCGATCGCGCGGTTGGAGATAACTTCGTTGGCGTTCATGTTACTCTGGGTGCCGGAGCCGGTCTGCCAGATTACCAGCGGGAAATGGTCATCGAGACGACCATCGATCACTTCGTCAGCTGCCTTGACAATAAGCTCTCCCTTGTCTTTGGGGAGACTGCCGAGTTCCATATTGACCTGGGCGGCGGCTTTTTTGAGAATCCCCATCGCGCGAATCAGTTCGCGGGGCATCCGTTCGGTGCCGATCTTGAAATGAAACAGGGAGCGCTCGGTCTGGGCGCCCCAGTACCGGTCAGCTTTGACTTTGATCTCCCCCATCGAATCGGTTTCTACGCGGTAATCCATACTCTATCTCCTCATCGTGCTACTATTCACAAGCTGGACCAGAATATACACGACCGCCCATTACCCGCAAGAGGGGAAACAAGAGACAATTTGACGATTTTGTATCTTACTCCGGTTTATAGGTCCGCACAAACTCCATCCGCTTTTTCAGCGCCGGGTGGCTGTAAAACCAGAATTCCACGATGTCGCTCGGATCAGGATCGGACAGATTGTATGCCGCCAGCTTGTCGAAAGCGATGGCTGCAGTTTCGCCGGGTACTTCGGATATGTTCATCCCGAACTTGTCCGCCCTGTGCTCCATCATGCGGCTGACAGTATTCTGTATGGGCTGCATGAAGAACATCATGACAGTTAAGAACAACATGACCAGCGGGAGAGATGCGATATCCCCCAGCCGTTCAAATTTGAATTTGGTGCGGTACTTCTGGATGATACCGTGAATGGTCTTGTCGGCCAACCAGAGCAGGAAAGTCAACAGCACCCAGAATATAGCCAGGCCGGACCAGACATCATGCAACACATAGTGCCCCATCTCGTGCCCCATGACGAACTTGATTTCATCGTGGGTGAATCCTTTGATGATCGTGTCATACAAGACAATCCGTTTGGTATTGAACAGCCCGGTGACATAGGCATTTATCTTGGACGACTGCTTGGACGCATCGACCTCAAACACTTTTGAGCCTTCGATGCCGGCTTTACTGGCGAGCGAAAGGAGTTCCGACTCCAGCACCTTGTCTTTGAGCGGCTCGAATTTATTGAAGAGCGGGGAGATGACGACCGGCGTAATCACGACGAAGAACACGATGACAGGAATGGCGCCGATTGAGAACACCAGCCACCAGCGTTTGAAGCGTTCGATCACGAAATACAGGAAGAACGCGGGAATGATCCCAAAGAGCATACTCAGACCCAGCGATTTGAGGCCGTCCATTAGCCATCCGCCGAATGACTGGTTCATGAAGCCGTAGTCTGATTCCACGACAAAGTTGCGGTAGTAGTCGAACGGAAAGCTCACTACATACAAGATTCCCAGAAAAAGAATCAAATAGAGCCAGAGGATAAGAAATTGGTATTTCCACGCCTTCGCCAAGTCTCGCAGGCGCGCGGAAAACCCGGTAAAGAGAAACAGGCAGAAAATGATGACGCTGATGAAGAAATCGGCAAAGCGCCAGATATTCCCGAACCGGGCATAGTTGGTCCGAAGCGCCTGACGTTCCGGAGACAATGGATAGATCGGCTTATCATCGGCAGAGGTTTGCCCCGATGTTGCACTTTGGGACGAGTCGGACTTAATCGAATCTGTTGGTGATACAGCGGTGGAATCGGCGAGCGCCAATCCAGTCAGTAAGAAGAGGGCGGCGGCGAAGCAAATCAGGTATTTCATGATCGCACTCCGAAAGTGATTTCGTGTTTGCCTGATCCAAGGTACGCCGAATGTGATGGGTGTGTCAATCGACCCATAAAAAAAGCGCCGCCGAAAATCGGCAGCGCTCAAGACATTCCGTCCGAGTGACCGGACTTTATGCTATGCTTATTCGTAGACGGAGACTTGCTTTTTGTCCCGTCCGACTCGTTCGAATTTCACCACACCGGTGATCTTGGCGAACAGAGTATTGTCGCGACCCAAACCGACATTGTGTCCCGGTCTGATCGGGGTCCCACACTGACGAACAATGATCGAACCGGCGTGAATAGCCTGGCCGTCGTACACTTTGGTGCCGCGCCGAGCTCCGCCCGAATCACGTCCGTTCTTTGATGACCCTACACCTTTTTTGTGAGCCATGAGTTACCTCACCTCTATCAAAGATTACACTTTTCCAATATCATACCTGTCGACCAATTGGAGTAGGTCTACAGGGGCGGTAATATACTACTCCGGCGGGGAATCGCAACGAAATTCGTAACATATTGACCAGTAGTGAGTTACCTTCGTCACGGTGGGCTAGTCACGCCCCCTCTGCCTCGCTGGCTAATATTGCCGGAGTGCCGATAATTCATGTATCAGGTGTTCTAAAACTACCGGGGGACTCATGATCGGCTTACTCAGCGCCATGGAAGAGGAAACAGAGCTCTTCCGACACCACTTGCAGGCTACATCCAGCGTAACGATTGCGAGCGTGGAATTTCACGTCGGTACATTGCAGGGAGTCGAAGTAGTCCTTGGGCGTTGCGGCGTCGGCAAAGTGCACGCAGCATCGGCGGTGCAGGCTATGATTGACAAATTCGCAGTCAGCGTGGTCATTTTCACGGGACTTGCAGGAACGGTCGTCCCTTACTTGAAGCGTGGCGATGTCGTGATCTCCAATTTTGTCGGACAACATGATTTCGACCTTACGGCTTTTGGCAAGCGGCCGGGACAGGTGACCGAAGGCAGCCGTTTGATTGAAGCTGACCCCAAGCTGGTACAGCTTGCGGCCAAGGCGTACGAGGATTCGGTTGCGGCGGATCGGATCGAAGGTCAGATGGTGGTTGGGACGGTTGTCACCGGTGACTCGTTCGTGGCCGATGAGACCCGCATCAAATGGCTTCAGCGAGAGTTTGGCGCTGTCGCTGCCGAGATGGAAGGGGCTGCAGTCGGTCAGGTCTGCCAGGCGAACAAAGTGCCGTTTGTGGTTATCAGAGTCATCTCCGATGGTGCTTCCGGGTCAGCCGCTGGAGAGTTCATCATGTTTTTGGACGAGGCGTCGGAACTGTCGTACAGCATCGTTTCCACAATGCTGCCACGCATCATGCTACCGACTCGTAAGCCTGTTCACGCCTAGAATGACCCTTTGCGGAGGTTGATACCGAACTCCAGATATGCCTTGAGGCACATCTGCATGTGCGTCCATCCCTGGCAATTCTGATATGATCCTAATAGCCCGCCTTCGGTTGGGCGCCAGCCACCTTCGCGAATTGAGACCAGCGTTTCATCCGGGCCGAGCGATTCGAAATTCATCTCAACTAGCGTGTCGTAACCACCACCGGTGGGCAGATCGCCAGTGACAGGATCATACTCCCCTTCGGAAGCTCCCCACGTAAATTGAATCTGCTTGTTCGGTACAGTCTTCTTCACCTTGACCGGGAATGAAATCGGCTTGTCTGGATGATCCGCAAATGCCCAGGTGACAACCGTGCCTTCATCGAGCGGCGCGCTTGCGCCGCCATTGGTGAAATAGCCGCTCAGTTTCCTGGGATTGTAGACGGCATCGAATACTTCGGCGATCGGTTTCTGAATCTTGATCGCCACGGTGAACTTGAATTCCACGACAACACCTCTTTTGTTCTTGCCCGGTGCTTAAATATGTTATATTATTATAACATGTTGACCGGTGACAGGCAAGACCTGATTTTTGGGGCGTTGGCGGATTCCCGTCGCCGTGAGATTCTGGACCTGTTACGCGACCAGCCCAGGACTACCGGCGAGCTGTGCACCCACTTCTCCAAGATGGACCGATGCACGGTCATGCAGCATCTGGGGGTGTTGGAGAAGGCGGCTTTGATCATTGTGAAGCGTGAGGGACGGCTCCGCTGGAATTACATTAACCCCTTGCCTATTAAAGACATCTACGACCGATGGATCAACCGCTACGCCACCCACGCGGTGAGCATATTGGCGAGGATGAAGCGGGAGATGGAGGGGTAGGGGTGGTCAAGATCGCTCGATGACTTGCCAGAATTCTTGGGGGATAAGTGCGCTCGGCTAATTCACCAGAGCAATGCATCATGCATGTCAATCATCGCTTGCAGTAATGTCGTTCATGCATCAATTTGTGATATGTTGAACATCGGGTCCATCATACAGGCTCGAGGACGTTGGTGAAACTCTGGAGGAGGGTTGTTTGATTTGGGTGTTACTCTTTTCAATCAGCGCCTTGTTAGTATTGGCGTTGGGGCTAGTTGCTTTTGATCGGCGATTCAAGAAGATTCGTAAGGAACATCCGCATTTTTGGACCTATGCGATTGCTCTGACCTTATTCTTGATAGGTATCCCACTCACACTATACATTGCAATCAGAGTGCCGGAATCCAGAAGAGTCCAAACAGCTATTACTATGCTCACTAGAGGTCGAGAAAACGTCTCGGCAATGGAAGTGAGATATCGAACAGTCTATTTGCCGCTTCGAAGTAATAGTCAATTGGATTCAGGATTGTCTGCCACCCTTTGCCGAGGGAAAATAGACCTACCTCTTGTTTACTTGCAAGCAATCTCGGACAAAGACGTACTGTCTGTAATTGACTCACAAATTCAAGTCCAATTCTCTCAAACCGAATCAAATCTAAGCAGACTCTCCAAAGCACTCAGCAGTGAGCTCTCTAACGATAGTACAGCTTCTGATCGACTAGACAGATATTTGGAGGAACTCAACTATTGCAACGACTTCCTGGACCTAGTGATTCAATACTGTAAGGGCAAACTGAGTACGGAGGGGTTATCTGAAAAGACTCAAGCCCTGTTAATTGAGAGGATTACGCCGAGAACCATTCTCGCATTTCCAGACGGGCATAGAGACACTATATCACGAGTACTAAAAGGGCCCAGGCACTAGCAAGACAGGCACTTTAGATGAAGTTCATAGACCCATTCGAAGACCTTTGAGCCACGTATCCCGTAGCGCTTTTTAACCATTTTATATACTCTCTTAACGTCAGCTGTCCGGACTCCGTGCCTATTACCCATCGGACAGCAAGCTCGAGCTGTCAGCACAACTATCAATATGATCACTTCCAATTCTCTGCGACTAATCACCATCTGACCTCCACTTCGGCGCCGGAAGCACTCGGAACACCGGCACTTCTACGACAATTCTTTCAACCCATAACATCGATTCTCTTGTCCCGTTCCTTTACTTTCCTGACCGGCCCCACACACAAACAAAAGCGGAGCCTTTTGGGCTCCGCTTCAATCAGACAGTCTGAGAAAATCCCTACAGAACTTTCTCTTCCTTACGATGCGTATTGAAATCAAACGTCAACCGATCCAATCCGGCACCGATCACGAGATCGAGATCACCGGCATACTGGCCACGAAGAATCTCTTCCGCCAGCGGATCCTCAAGATACTTCTGCAGTGCACGCTTCAGCGGCCGCGCGCCGTACTGCGGGTCATATCCCTTGTTGACCAGGAATTCCTTGGCTCCGTCGGTCAGGATGAAGCTGATTCCCTTTTCCGCAAGACGCTTGGCCATGTCGATCACCAGAATCTCGATGATCTGTTTGATATGGCTCTGGTCGAGCGGGTGGAAAATGACTGATTCGTCGATTCGGTTCAACAGTTCCGGATTGAACAGCTTCTTGAGCGATTCGAGGATCTTTCGCTTCATACCGTCGTAGGACAGATCCGCTTCGGCGCCGTCGAAACCGACTGTCTTGCCGTCGCGAATTTCCTTGGTCCCGATATTGGACGTCATGATGACGATGGTATTCTTGAAGTCGATCCGTCGACCGAACGAGTCGGTCAGCGACCCGTCATCGAACAGCTGCAACAGGATGTTGAAGACATCCGGATGGGCCTTCTCGATTTCGTCGAGCAGCACCACTGAGTACGGTTTGCGCCGCACTTTTTCGGTCAGCTGTCCGCCTTCCTCGTAACCCACATATCCGGGCGGAGCGCCGATCAAACGGGAGACGGCGAATTTCTCCATGTACTCGGACATATCGATACGAATCAGAGCTTCGGCATCATCAAAGAGGAACATCGCCAGCGATCGGGCCAGTTCCGTCTTGCCGACACCGGTCGGGCCGAGGAACAGGAATGTTCCGATCGGACGACGCGGATCGCCAAGGCCGGCGCGGGCGCGACGCAGGGTGCGGGAAAGCGTGGTAATGGCTTCTTCCTGTCCCACGATGCTCTTTTTTAGTTCTTCTTCCATGCGCAAGAGACGTTTTGATTCCCCTTCTTCCAGTCGGAAGAGCGGAATACCGGTCATCTTGGCGAGCACGGAAGCGACATCGTCGGCGCTCAGCGTTACTTTTTCCTTCTCGCGGGTCTCTTCCCACTTCTTCTGAAGGTCAGCCAGCTTTTCCTTTTCGGCTTTGATTTCATCGCGAAGCTGCGCGGCCGTTTCAAACGCCTGGTTCTTCACCGACTCTTCTTTGCGGTGGAGAAGTTCGTTCAAGCGGGTTTCGGTCTCGGAGAACACTTCCGGACGGGTATAGGTCCGGAGATGGGCCCGTGAACCGGCTTCATCGATCAAGTCGATCGCCTTATCAGGTTGGTATTTGCCGGAGACGTAGCGGTTGGAAAGCCGCACGGCCGCCTCGATGGCAAAATCAGAGATATGGAGCTTGTGGTGCTCTTCATATTTAGGACGAAGTCCCTTGAGAATGCTAATCGTGTCTTCTTCGCTCGGCGGCTCGACCATGACAGTCTGGAACCGGCGTTCGAGAGCGCCGTCTTTCTCAATGTACTTGCGGTACTCGTTGAGAGTGGTCGCGCCGATACAGCGAAGTTCTCCGCGGGAGAGTGCCGGCTTGAAGATGTTGGAGGCATCCAACGAACCTTCGGCGCCGCCTGCGCCCACGATGGTATGCAGCTCGTCGATGAAAATAATCACATCGGTCGAGTTAATGATCTCGTTCATGACCGCTTTGAGCCGTTCTTCGAACTGCCCGCGGTATTTCGTACCCGCCACCAGCGACGCCATATCAAGCGTCACAACCCGCTTGTTCTCCAGCGTCTGCGGAACGTTTCCTTCCACGATGCGCTGGGCGAGTCCTTCGGCGATGGCTGTCTTACCGACACCCGGTTCGCCGATCAACACCGGATTATTCTTTTTGCGTCGTGACAGAATCTGGCACACGCGTTCGATTTCATTCTCGCGCCCGATAATCGGGTCGAGTTTGGAACGACGAGCCAGTTCGGTCAGGTCGCGGCCGAAATGATCCAGGGCCGGGGTTTTGGATTTCTTGCGTTTCTTCTTAAAGGAAGACGGCTTGCCCGAAGAGATGTTCTTCAGTTCTTCGTACGCTTCCTTGTAGTCGATTTCGTATGTCGACAGGACCTGGGCCGCAACACCCTCTTCGTCCTTAAGCAGAGCCAACAGAATGTGCTCAGTGTCAATATCCTTTGACTTGAGCGCTCTGGCTTCCTGGCCGGATACTTCCAGCGTCTTCTTGGCACGGGCCGTCAGCGGAAGCTGTCCCATGGTCATGGTTCCGCCCGACGGCTGAACCACTTCCTCGACGGACGTCTTCAGATCGTCCAGATCGAGCCCGAGGTTGTTGATAATTTCAACCGCGCGCCCTTCTCCAAGACGAATCAGACCCAGGAGGAGATGTTCGGTCCCGATGTAGTCATGCCGCAAACGGGCCGCTTCATCGCGAGCGTACTCAATGGCCCTCCGGGCCGCTTCCGTAAACATCTCGTTCATCGTGTTGTTTTCCTTCCTGTCACCGCTAGGTCAAATATACAGTCACACCGTACCTGTTGCAATTAGCAAAACAGAGTCGATTCAACCTGAGTTCCGCAACTTCTCTCTTACCATCTGTGCTCGCACAAAATCACGCTTATTTGGGTCCATTTCCTGACCATAGAACATCTGGAGATGGGCCGGCTGTGAGAGCAGCAGCACTTCGTTGATGAGCGCCACGTTCAGGAAATCGATGATTTTGAGAGCGTGTCCGAGGCGGACCGCCGACAACAAGTTCATTACTTCTTCTGAACTCAGCACTCGCGCATACTTAAGTATCCCATAAGCGCGCCAGATTTTGTCTTCCACCATATCAGCCGCTTCGTCCATAAGACGCTGTCGTGCGGCTGCTTCGGCTTCGACGATCTCTCGCGTCACTCGTGAAATCTGGTTCAATATCTCGATTTCGGAAATCCCCAGCGTGTTCTGGTTGGAGACCTGGAACAAGTTTCCGAGTACCTCGGACCCTTCGCCATAGAATCCCCGCACCAAAAGGCCGCTTCGAGTGATCTTACTAATCACCTTGTCGATTTCGCGTGTCAGGACCAAACCCGGAAGGTGAATGAGCACCGAGGCCCGCATACCGGTTCCGGCGTTAGTTGGACAGGCGGTCATAAATCCGAAATCGTGGTCGTAGTCGTATTCAAGGTACTTTCCGATTTCACTGTCGTACCGGGTGGCCATCTCCCAGGAGCCCTGCGGGTCAAACCCGGCGGACAGAGCCTGGATCCGAAGATGATCCTCTTCGTTGACCATTATCGACACGCGTTCAGCCTGGCCGATAAACAGCGCCTTGGAGATATCGCCATTCAAAAAGGTCGGCGAGATCAGATGCCGCTCGATCAGAAAATCGCGGTCGATATCCGTAATATCCGCGGCCTTGAAATACTTCCCTTCGGACAGAGACTTGGACCGCGTCATGGCTGAGTCGAAATAGCTGACGACTCTCTTCTTAGTATCCGTATCAGCGGAGGTCGGGAAGCGACATCCGGCGACATTGCGAGCCAACCGCACACGCGTGGAAAGCACGACGAGGGCTTCTTCCCCTTTACCGGAAAGCCAGGCTGCGGGCTGTTTGGCCATTTCTTCGAACATGGTAACCACAGTCTTCCCCTACTCAGTGTTCCAGCGCGACGCTGTTCTTGATCGATTTCAGTTTATCACGAAGTTCGGCGGCCCGTTCAAAATCCTCGGATTCAATCGCTTTTCGCAATTCGGTCTCCAGCCGTTCTTCTTCTTTTACTGGAATCGGCAAACTTCCTGATTCCAATACCGTCTCGAGTACCGGTGTCTTCCCGCGATGCAGCGAAGCACCGTGGATTTTTCGCATGATGGACTCAAGGCGCGGGCGAAACGTCCGATAGCAGTCGCCGCAGCCGAACCGGCCAAGGCGGGTGAATTCGTCGAAAGTCAGATGACAGGTCGGACAAACCAGAGGTTGCAGCGGCTCCCCTTTGGGAGTCGGAGCGAGTCCATTGGCCAGACCGGCTAGAATGTCGGCCAGCGGAAAGGGATGGCTTTCCAGCGGAGAGTGGAATCCCCGCGCCGAAGCGCATTCTTTGCAGAGGGAGAGCGCCACTTTCTCGTTGTTCACGATCTGCGTGAGGTGAACCTGCGCTTCCCGCTTTCTACAATCCTGACATAACATAACAATCTGCCTTCCCGGCTATTCGTGCACCAATCCGTCGGACATTTGCAGTTCCCTGTTGCACCGCTCCGCTAGTTCGCGGTTGTGCGTGGCGATCAAAAAGGTGGTCGATTTCTCTGAATTGAGGCGGAAGAGTAACTCGTGGAGCATTCGTCCGGTGGCCGAATCGAGATTCCCCGATGGTTCGTCGGCGAGAACAATGCCCGGATCATTTGCCAGCGCGCGTGCAACCGCCACCCGCTGTTGTTCACCCCCCGATAATTGCTTCGGACGGTGGCTTTTCCTATCACTTAAACCCACATCGGCCAATAACAGTTCCCCCTTGCGTCGGGCGTCATCCGGCTTCAATCCGGCTAACAGCATGGGGATCATCACATTCTCCACCGCAGTGAAATCTTCAAGCAGATAGTGAAATTGGAACACAAAGCCGACATTTCGATTCCTAAACTGTGCGAGGCCGGTTTCCGAGAGGTTTCCATAGGTCTTATCTCCCACGGTTACGTCCCCCTGACTCGGCCGGTCAAGGCCGCCAAGGATATGTAGCAGTGTCGATTTGCCCACTCCGGAAACTCCCGTTATTGCAACCATTTCGCCCCTGTTGATCGAGAGGTTTATCCCCCTCAACACCGTAAGGACACCTTCCACCGTACGGAAATCCCGGTGGATGTTTGTCGCTGTCAGCAAAAGTTCAGGACGTTCCATGTCGCCTTTTGGCCTGTATTTCAATCACTTCCAGTGCCATGATAGTTATCGGCTTTCCGGCCAAATTCTTTCGGCCCCGCCTATTCCCCAAGTTACTGCCTCAAGACCTCTACAACCGGCATCCTGGCCGCCTGGCTGGCCGGGTATAGCGCTGCCAGGAAACAGATTACGAAGGTCACTACCCCGGAGGCCAGAAAGTCAAACAGATGCATTTCAATCGGTAAATAGCTGATGAAATAGATGTCCGGCGGCAACGAAATCAGCCTGTATTGATTCTGAAGAACCGACAGCCCCAGAGCGATAATCCACCCGCTCACTACTCCCGATGTCGCAATGAGGAGCCCTTTGTAAACGAAGATTTTCCTGATTCCCGCCGGGGTCGTACCGAGAGTCTTGAGAATCCCTATTTCCGCCCGCTTTTCCATGGTCAACATGACCAGTGTGGAGATGATAGAAAAGCCGGCTACAACCACAATCAGGATGAATCCCAGCCCCAGTACCAGTTTCTCGATGGCAATCCAGGTAAAGAGCTTATTATTCAACACACGCCAGGTGACCACATCGAACTTCCTGCCTAGCGCGGAATCGATCGCAGGGGCAATCTTGTCGGCATCGTAAACGTCGGCCAATTTGAGATGAACGGTAGTGGCGACATCGCCGGTCTTGAACAGATCCTGCGCCGACGCGAGCGAGATATACGCCAATTCTGCGTCGTATTCGTAAAAGCCGGTTTCAAAAATCCCGGAAACATAGAACTTGGCGACCTTTGGACTTACTTTTTTGCGGAGATCACTCCCGTTAATAGAATAGAGCAGTATAGGAGAGCCAATAGAAACTCCGAGTCGTTCGGCAAGTCCGCTGCCGAGGAGAATGCCCGGGATGCTGTCGTCGTCGACAATTGTCCTGGCAAAGCTGAACTGCCCTTCTTTCATATCCTTCTGAATATTGGCAGTCTTGGCTTCGAGTTCCGGGTCTATTCCCCGAATGACAATACCGTCCCCCGCCGATGCCGACGAAATCGCCGCCTTATAGTAAATGAAAGGAGAGGCCGCAATTACACCGGGCACTTTTTCCACTTTGTAAATGACTTCGGAGTAATTGGTAATGTACGGCTCTCTAAGAGGGAAAATAGAGATGTGCGATGTAGTTCCGAGCAGGCGATTGCGGATTTCCGCTTCGAACCCGTTGTGCATGGACATCACGAAGCAGACGGTCGCCACTCCGAGCGTGACACCGGCGATCGTGATCCAGGTGGAGACATTGATGAAGAATCTCCCGGAACGGAAATACCGTTTCGCTATGTAGCTTTCGAACGACAACGAAATCTCTTTTCTCAACGCCCGTTCAGGTAAACGAGCCGGGTGTTCAGGTCACAGGGAAAGCCCGATGATCTGCTTAACGTCTTAAACCGCAAATAATTGGAGCCGACAGTCAATAGCAATTGAAATGTTGGGAGGTACGTTCTACGGATAGATGATTACCGGCGTCTTGTTGGGGACAGCACGCCAGATTTCCTTGATCTCATCATTGGTTACCGCGATACAACCGTTCGTCCAGTCGTTCACCAGGTGGTTCTTTCCGAGCCAGCCCCAGCCCCGCATGAGCCCATGGATCATGATATCTCCCCCCGGCTGCACTCCCAGGCTATCAGCCCGTTTCCGGTCAAAGTCGTTGGGATAGGAGACATGGAGTGACCGATAGAAGCGGCTGCGTTCGTTCCGCCAGTCAATAATATACCGACCTTCGGGGGTCTTCTTGTCCCCCTTGCGAAGTTTCGGGCCGTTTGGGTGTGATCCAAGTGCCACTCGGTAGACCCGAAGAGTATCGTTGTTCTTGAGCAGAAGAAGTTGACGCTTCCCTTTGAAGACAATAACACTATCCGCCTGGGCTCCTCTCGGCAGGCCCGACGAGCTCTTCTTCTTACGGGTCGTCCCTTTGCCAAATCCGGTAGCGGCAAGTATGAGAACAATGGAGAGCAGTATCAGTATTCGTGTCCACATAATCTGAGTCGTTATTCAACACCAGACCGCTGGTTCGGTCAACAAATAGCTTTGAGAAAAATCGCCAAGCGGGCACCTGGAGCCCGAAATGAGGCTACAACTCTTCCTTTCCCCCAGGTACGGAAGCATCGAGCGTGAGCGGCAGCTGGTCCAATCCGGACTTGTCAACACGGATGGGAACGATAAGCCGGACGTTATCGAACAGGCAGACCCCGGACTTGTTCTCGCAGAAGAAAAGGGACGCATCAATCGTGATTTCGGAACGACCCTTCACCGACTTTATGGGAATCGAAATCGGAAAGGTGATCTTGGTGAAGCTGAAGGAAGCTGCGCTTTTCGGAAAGACAATTGAATTGGTGTCGGCCGATTTCCAGTCAAACGATGTCGGCGCTTCGCTGGTGTAGTGGTATCCCTTGGGATAGTGGACGGTCAAGAGGATAGTAGACTTACCCGGCTTAACGACCAGTTCCTTACTGTGTTCGATGCGCCCTTTGAACGGTTTCGGCTCGGTGGCACGTGCTGCCCCGGACATCAAAAAGCCCGTCATTATTGCAGTTGCAAGTACGGCTACTATGGCAAGTCGCATATCTTTTTGTACTCCATTAGAGGAACATCGCTTCAACAAGGGGAGAATATACTAGCAACGGCCATCCGAGTCATCACCCGAATGGCCGTTACATCGATTTAGGGAAATGCCAGGACTTAGTCCATCATATGGATGACGCGACCTTCGAGCATCATGATCTGGCCCGGCGTCTCGGCATGCTTGACCATCGCGAGCATGGCGTTGGCCGAAGCTACTTCTTCGACCTGCTCCCCGACTTTCCATTCAATGAAATTCCGGGTAGCGTAATCGTTTTCATCAGCCGCCATCTTGACGATCTCGTGCACCATATTCGTGGTGAGTACTTCGACCTTGACGAACAGCTCCATCACTTCTTTGACCGTCTTGTATCCCGAGTGGGGGGCATCGATCGAGCCAAGCTTTACATCGGCCCCCTGGTCCAACAAGTACTTGGCGATCTTTTCGCCGTGTCCCTTTTCCTCTTCAGCCTGTTTGAAAAAGAACTTGGCAAAAATCGGGAGGTTATTGGCTTCAAACCAATACGCGATCGACTTGTAGGTCCAGAAATTGTGAAATTCGTGGGCAACCTGCTTGTTCAGTCGGGCAGCCATTTTTTCGGAAATCATCATAGCAAAAGCTCCTCTTAAATATCATGCAAATCTAATCAACGATTTTAACGAATGAGGTCGGTTCCTGTTCCCCAATTTGACCTGAATAGATCAAAAAGCAAGCTGTTTTCAATCCAAATGAAAATGCCTTTCAAATGCGCAATTTCAGAGGGGAAAAAGAGACCCGCACGCCTATTGTGCGGTAGCCGGGATGGGGCAGGTTCAAGATTACTTCAGCAGGACCATTTTTCGGCTGGCCGAGTACGTTCCGGCGTCAATTCGGTAGAAGTACACGCCGCTGGCAGCCGGGGTGCCAGAGTCCGAGAAGCCATCCCATTCGACCGTATACTGCCCGGCCGAGAGGTTTTCCTGGGGCCACTGGCGGACTTCCTGTCCGAGGATATTGTAAATGGTCACAGTCACGGTTGCCCGTGCTGGAATTGAAAACTGGATGCGCGAACTCATATTGAACGGATTGGGGTAATTCTGTTCAAGGGCAAATCCTGATGGAAGTCCGTTACCGCCCCGTTCGAAGACATCGGTCGGTTCATCCCCCTGCGTTCCGACCAGGTAGAAATCCGATCCGCCCTGGCTATAAGAATAGGTGAATCCGGCGAGCAAATATCGGCCGGTATGGTCGACCACGACCGAACGACAATAATCATTCTGGCGGCCACCGTAGGTCGCTTCACTAATTTCGTTTCCTGCCGGATCGATCTTGACCACAAACATATCCACAGCGCCCGCTCCCGAAGACTCGGTACTTCCGGCGATCAAGTAGTTCCCATCGATAGTAGTGGCGATTCCATAGGCACAGTCTTCCTTGGCGCCGCCGTAGTTTCTTTCCCACTGGAGGTTGCCGTTGTCGTCTGACTTGACAACATACATGTCATAGAAAGCGGAGCCGGCCGGCGCGGTAACGCCGGCAAAGAGAAAGCCGCCATCGATACCAAGCTCGACTGTATATCCCAGATCGGCCTTGGCGCCACCGAATGTGGTAGCCCAAAGAGAGTCACCGGTGGATGTCGTTCTCACTGCATACAGACTGCTGTATCCTGTTCCGAATGATCCGGTTGCTCCCACAGCAATAAGACCGCCATCGGGAGTAACACGAACAGCATACCCTGATTCTCCACCTGGTCCGCCATACGCTTTTGACCAAAGAGAATCTCCCTGCGCAGAGATCTTAAGTAGAAAGAGGTCGCCAAATCCATGACCCGACGAATAGGTAGTCCCGCAGACAATGTAGCCGCTGTCAGGCGTAGGGCGAATCGACCAGGCTTCATCGGATTGCTTTCCGCCGTACGTCTTCATCCATAGCGTATTGCCGAATCGATCGGTGCGGATAACCAGAACATCTTCTTTCCCGTTACCGTTGGAGTTGGTCGATCCGGCTATGATGAAACCGCCGTCGGGTGTATTCTGGATATCCCGCCCGTACTCCGAAAGCGTGTCTCCAATACTTCTGGTCCAGAGAGTATCTCCGAGTGAATCGAGCGCCAGGAGGTAAACATCAAAATTGCCGGAGCCGTACGAAAAAGTAGATCCGGCTGCGGCATAACCGTTGTCCGGAGTCGCTACACACCCGTACCCGCCATCGTTGAATACGCCGCCATAATGTGCAGACCAGACCTGTTGTGCAGATACAGATGCACCGGTAAGTGCGAATACCAACGTGAAAATGAAAAGCAGGGGGGTCATCCGTGACCCCCATTTCGATTCCATTAGGTCCTGCCACACGAGTTAGGCGTCTGTTGGAAATTTGAACAGTTCACATAACAGACTATCGGCACGCCCCCACATAACTTTAGGCCCACTGGTCACCCTCCCACGTTTAGGGGCCGGCGAGACATTCTCCTTAGCTCATACATTCAATTGCCTGACAATCAGTTACGGTGTCCGGCCTGCGACGGCATTGGGATTGCACTTGCACTGTTTCAGAAAACCTCTGAAACAGTGAGAAGGAGCAATCCTGTGAAACGAGTAATTTTGACCAGCCTGGCCGTGGCCCTGATTTTGACAGCCGGGGCGGTATCGGTGGTGGCCCAGGAACGAGCAACCATTCAGGCGCTGGCGACAGTAGTATCCAGTCTTCGCGTAGTCGGAACCAACAACCTGCAGTTCGGAACGGTAACACCGGGCGTCAACAAATCGGTAGACAAGGCCACGATTGGCTTCGCCGGCGAATGGACGATCGACGGATCCGCCAGCGCGGAACTGGCTATCTCGTTTGCGTTGCCGGACACGATGTTCACCACCGACAGTCTGAGCGGAATGCGGGTCGATTTCCAGAGCACCGATGCGTCGTATGCCTTTCTGGCCAACCAGCAGTCGTCTCCTGTCGGTAGCATTGACCCCAATGGTCCGGTGGTTCGCCGCCTTCCCGCAGGTGGAGAAATGTTGATCTGGATTGGTGGAACAGTGTACCCCCGGATTTCGCAGACGGGCGGAGATTACGCAGCTGATATCATGATTTCGGTCGCCTATACCGGAAACTAGCCGAAGCGTTTCAACCCGGCCGGCGTCGAGAAAGATCTTGGCGTTTTAGCAATCGGCACTATCTTGCAGACGACCCAAATTGGTCCTGCCTGATATTGTCATGATTACTAAGACCTGCTTCAAGATCCTTTTGTCGTTTTCAGCCGCCGCCATGGTGCTGGTTGTTTGGCCCGGTCAGGAATCATATTGCTCGCCGCCGTCAGCCTCCGCCACTATAGCCGCCACGGCAACCGTCGTAGAGCCCCTGGGATTGATTGCGCAACCGGATCTCGACTTACATCGCCTGTTCCTGCTCTATTCTCCCCACAACGGTCGGACCCAGTGCCAGATATCGTACGATGGTCAGGAGAAATTGTTCTCTCTCAAAGCTCCCGATCACTCTCCAACATCGCTCGTACCTCTCCCGCTGTTTCCCACGCGAAACTCGGAGCCGAACGAATTCGTGGTGACGATTACCTACACGGAGAATTGAATCCGTTCCGTCAGTTGAAACTTGACCCGGACCTCGGTTCCGTGTTGCTTCGATATACACGGACGGCCGGTTATGAATAAGAAAATTCTCATTCTCATTGCAGTTCTTCTTGCCACGGCATCGAGCAGCGGTGTGGCACAGACCATCCA
>JBATNE010000046.1:0-1500 GCA_049290195.1 Candidatus Zixiibacteriota bacterium | reverse complement strand
GGACGGCGGCTTCAACGTCATGGGCATCGGCAAGGCCGAAAACGAGGGCATGGCCCGCGGCACCGTGACGCATATCGACAAGACCGTGCGCTCCATCCAGCAGGCCGTGCAGAACGCCGAGGTGCAGTCCGGCATCAAGGTGCGCGCCGTCAACGTCGGCATCGCGGGCGACCACATCCAGAGTTTTCAGAGCCGCGGCGTCATCGCCATCAGCAATCCGGACAACGAAATCACGAAGAAGGACGTCGAGCGTCTGGTGCAGGACACCAAGCGCGTCAACCTCCCGCAGGACCGCAAGATCATTCACGTGATCCCGCAGGAGTTCATCGTCGACGGTCAGGACGGCATCTATGATCCGGTCGGCATTTCCGGTGTGCGCATGGAGGGAAACGTGCACATCATCACCGGGAGCATGACCGCGGTGCAGAACATCTACAAGTGCGTCGAGCGCTCGGGCCTGGAGGTCAACGACCTCATTCTCGAGCCGCTCGCGTCGAGTTACGCCGTGCTCGACAACGAGGAGAAGGAAGTCGGCATCGTCCTCGTCGACATCGGCGGCGGCACCACCGACATCGCGGTGTTCGAGGACCGGACCATCCGGCACACCGCGGTGCTGGCCATCGCGGGGAAGAAGGTGACGGAGGACATCCGCAAGGTGCTCGGCATCCTGAACGAGGACGCGGAGAAATTGAAACGAGAGCACGGGTACGCCTACCTCCCCGAAATCGTGAATGACGCGCCGATCCTGCTGCGCGGCATCGGCGGGCGCAAACCCATGGAGATCAGCCGGAGCCTGCTCTGCCAGATCATCCAGCCGCGCATGGAGGAAATTCTCGAGATCGTCGCGCTCGAAATCAAGCGGTCCGGCTATTCGAAGCATCTGCATTCCGGCGTGGTGCTCACGGGAGGCGGCGCGCTGATCAAGGGCACGGCCGGACTCGCGAGGGAAGTGCTGGGCATGCCCGTGAAAGTGGGCATCCCGGGCGGCTTCTCGGGCGGCTTGGTGAGCGAGGCCGAGAATCCGATGTACAGCACCTGCGTGGGCCTCGTGCTGCACGGATTCAAAAACATCTCGTCGGGGGGAGGGAGGCGCGAGAAGACGCGCATGCTTCCGAACACGCTCGGCTACTGGGAACGCGTCAAGGATTGGTTCACCGATCAATTTTAACACGGAGACAACGCGACGACAATCATGCAACAGTATCGATAGATCGCCGGCGAGACGACGAAGTGGAATCGTCGCATCCCGGCCCGTGGAATGCAGCAACACAGTGAATCGCACATTCGAACAATCACGCATCACAATCACCAATCGAGGAGGGCAGTATGTATCCAATCATGCTGGACAAGACACAGAGTGACAGGGCGAAAATTCGCGTCGTCGGCGTCGGCGGCGCGGGCGGTAATGCAGTGGAAGACATGATCGCGCGCGGGCTCGACGCCGTCGAGTTCATCGCCATCAATACCGACATTCAGGCGCTCGACGCGGCGAGCGCGCAG
>JBATNE010000045.1:0-21423 GCA_049290195.1 Candidatus Zixiibacteriota bacterium | reverse complement strand
ATCGCGAGTGTTGAAGTAATCGATTCCGGCGGCAACGGTGTTCTCGGCACCATCTCCCTGCACTTTGGCCGGGAATAGAATCAGCTGCACCGACGGGTTGCGGCGGGTGGCAATCTGGATGATATCGCGGATGGCGGCCCCGGTGGGGGACGTCACGACGCCAATTTTGGTAGGAAAAGCCGGGAGCGGTTTCTTGAGGGACTCTGCGAACAGCCCTTCCTTGTTCAGCCGTTCGTACAGCTGGCGAAAGGCAAGTTCGAGCGCGCCGATCCCGACCGGCTCCATTTTTTTGGTGTTGATCTGATAGTTGCCGTTCTTCTCGTAGACGCTGATATCGCCGTGTACCCGAACATGCTGGCCGTTTTCCGGCTGGAATTTCAGGTAGGCGCCAGCGGAGCGCCACATGGTGCAGCGTATGGTGGCGTTCTCGTCTTTCAGGTCGAAATAGCGGTGACCTGAGGAATGGAGCTTGAAATTGGAAATCTCACCTTCGATCCAAAGGTCAAAGAAGCTCTCTTCGAGAGCGGTCTTGATCATCCGGGTGATGGCGGTTACCGTGTATGCTTTGCTTTGTTCAGCCATAGCAAGAGTATATGCGAATTTTCATCTTTCTGGCAATAACATCTGGAGTGGTCTAGATCTGTCAGGCAGTGCGCTTGAGGTGGTCGAGGATGGCCTGGGCGAGTTTGGCGGTTATCCCTTTGACTGAAGTCAGTTCTTCGACCGATTTCTGGCGAATCTGTTCGACTGAGCCGAACTGCTTGAGCAGGGCGTCACGTTTGGAGGGGCCAACACCGCCGATCCCATCGAGGGCGGACTGGATTGTCCTCTTGGTCCGGACAGTGCGGTTGAAAGTGATAGCAAAGCGGTGGGCTTCATCGCGGATGCGCTTTAGAAGCATCAGGGCGGGCGATGATTTCGGGATAGTGATCGAATCGGACTGCTCCGGGAGATACACCTCTTCAAGCCGCTTGGCCAATGAGATGATTGACTGGTCTTCGAATCCAAGCGAGGCCAGCTCGGCGGTGGCGGAGGATAGCTGTCCCTTGCCGCCATCGACAACGACCAGATCGGGAGGCTGTTTTTTTTCTTCACGCAGGCGGTGGAAATAGCGCCCGATGATCTCGCGCATCATTTTAAAATCATCCTGACCTTTGACGCCTTTGATGCGGAAGTGGCGGTACTCGGATTTTTTCGGTTTGCCGTTGTCAAAATAGACACAGGAGCCGACCGAGTCGGTATCGCCGGTATTTGAAATATCAAAACAGACCATCGTGCGCGGGGACTTGTCCAGGCCGAGTTCGTCTTTCAGGCTGACCACCATTTTGCTGGTTCGTTCCGCCACGGACTGTTTGCGAATAAGACGTTCGTCGAGTACAAGACGAGCGTTTTTCTTGGCCAGCTCCAGCAGACGGACTTTGTCGCCGATTTTCGGCAGGAGTATCTTGATCGAACTCCCTTTGATTTCTTTCAACCAATCTTCCAGCAGTTTCTGCTCTTCGATCTCTTCGGTGAGCATTATTTCGTCCGGGAGGTTGGGCTGGTGGTTGTAGTACTGGGTCAGGAATGTCCGGAGGACTTCGTCATCGGTGTCATCGGCGAGAATTTCCAGCGTGAATTCCTGTCGGCCAATCAGGACACCATCGCGGATCTGCATGACGACCGCGGTGGCATCGGCCCGTTCGCGGGCAACGGCGACAATGTCCTGGTCAGTGACCTGGTTGATGTCGACATGCTGTTTGATCATAGTGTTTTTGATGGCTTCGATCTGATCGCGGAGCTGTTTGGCTTCCTCGTATTTCATCTCGGCCGAGGCGGTTTCCATGCGAGAGGTGAGATTGGCGATCAAATCGCGGGTCTTGCCGGAAAGGGCCATGAGGAGAGAATTGATATTCTGGCGATATGACTCCGGCGTCTGAAACCCTTCGCACGGCCCGCCACAGCGTCCGATATGATAGTCGAGACAGACCTTGTACGAGCGTCCCTTGGGGTGCGGGATGATCAGGCGGCAGTTGCGGACTTTGAAGAGGTGAACCAGAAACTGCGCAGTCTTCCGCATCGAATTGGCGCTGGTGTACGGTCCGAAATAGCGGGCGCCGTCTTTCTCCAGGCGCCTGACGATCATGATGCGCGGGTACATTTCATCGACCGTGACCTTGAGATACGGGAAATGCTTGTCGTCCTTGAGGCGGATATTGTAGCGCGGGGAATTCTCATGAACGAGGTTGGCCTCGAGAATCAGCGACTCGATCTCGTTGTGGGTTTCGATCAGGTCGAAATCCCGAACATGGGCCATCAGCGCGGCGGTTTTGGAGTCGGGGTGATGCGATGTTTGGAAATAGGTTCTGACCCGGTTGCGAAGATTCTTGGCCTTGCCAATATAAATAATCCGCTTCTGGACATCTTTGAACAGATAGACACCCGGCGAAGTCGGGAGGTTTTTGAGTTTGAGGTCGAGATCGGGAGAGATTCGGGTCATGATTCTTACCAGAACAGGTCTGGAGCGACGTGGTTCCGGGGATCAGCAGCGCTGATCACTTCTTGTTACCGTACCTTTTGCGGTATTCCTTTTCCCAGTCCCGCTTGCCATCCTTCTTGTCCTTGTCGGGATTGGTTGGATCAGGGAGATACATGACCCTCCGGGCACCCTCGAATCGCTGGGCCCAGTATGGTTCACTCAGGTTACTCATGATGATCCCCTGCGAACTGGAAGCATGGCAGAATTCGTTGGAGCCCATGTAAAGGCCGACATGAGAAACCCGATCACGGTCGGTGCGGAAAAAGACCAGATCGCCGGGCATCATGCGATTGCGAGGAACGGCCATACCGCCCGCGTTCTGGTCGGCAACCGTGCGGCCGATTTCAATGCGGGCGTATTCCCGAATCACTTCTTGCGTAAAGAGGGAGCAGTCGAGACCCGGATCGTACTTGGAGCGGCCGGCATACGGCTTGCCCAAATATCCCTGCACTATTGATCCAAGGCGGATGTAGTCATTGGTGGTGGGACCGGAACCATCGGGATGCTCCTCCCTCGGTGTATTGACCCCACCAGTGGAATAGCGCGGGTAAGGGGCGCAGGCACCAGTCAGGAGAGCTATGATCAAGAATCGGGTGATGTTTTTCATTCTGCAAACGACGGATAGTTTACCGCGAACCGCCGACGGTAGTATATCCGTGTCGCGACCACGAGAACAACAATAAACAGCAGATAGGCCGGGTAGAGGACACCGGCATAGAGGGTGAGGGCCAGAATCGGGGCTATGATGGCCAGTTTGAGGAGCAGTCGGTGCGAAGGTATGACGGCGGTCAGGATCGCTAACATGGTTGACCCGCCCGCGAGCCATGTGAGAACCGGAAAGCCGGAACGGAACCCGACATAGGTTGCAAGGGCCAGACAAAGGACGGCGATCAGTGCCGCACCCCGCGAGCTGAAGACGACTGCGACTGTGCGCTTACCGGTCAGCCTGTCCCCTGCCATATCCGGGATAGTGGTCAGGGCATGGATACCGCCGATAGCGCCGGCAAAATAGAAGGGATTGTCCCAGCCAAGCATACCTGCGTTGTGGAAGTTGAGGTTCGGCATAACGATGATCGAGACCAGGAACCCGAAAGTCCAGGCGTTGGTCAGCAGACCAAGAATCGGGCGGTCTTTCCATCGGAATGGCTCGGCTGAATAGAGATATCCAAACAGGAAGAGCTGGAGGCAGATGAAGAAGGCGAGTTTAGTGACAAACCAGCTGAGAGTCACGCCAACTATTGAAGTTATCAGGTAACCTGCCATGAGCTGGTTCACAGTTAGTTTGCGGTCCTGCAGGAAACGGAGCTTGTTGTTGAAGCGATCAGTTTCTTGATCGGAAATCAGATTCAGATAGTATGCGCCGGAGACCAGGAGCGAGAGGACGGCAAGGATTAGCAAGTCGTATCGGTCAAACCTCTCCCCTGACAACTGGTTGTGATAATGCAATGCGACGAGATAGACGGACCAGACCGGGAGATGGAGCAATGGCCGGGCCGCAAAGATCCAGTCGAGCGCTTTCATAGCTGTTATGATAGAAGTATCAAGTAGCCGTACATGAACGGTGCGGCAAACAGTAGAGAGTCGAAGCGGTCAAGCACGCCGCCATGGCCGGGGATGATATTGGATGAGTCTTTGATGCCGAGTGAGCGTTTCCACATGGACTCGACCAAGTCGCCGAGTTGGCCGAAGATCGAGCAGCCAACAGAGATCGCCATGATATGCACGAACGGCATCTGGTGGAATTTCCAGTAGTACATGAGCACGCCGATAGCGACCGCACCTACTATGCCGCCGATAAATCCCTCCACTGTCTTATTTGGTGAGACACCGGGGGCGAGTTTATGTTTCCCTATCCACTTGCCGAATCCCATGGCGCAGGTATCGCCAACCCATAGGAGGGCGAAGAGGAACAGCAAGAGGTCTCCGTGAACCGATGGTCCAATGACACTGGCGAATCGTGGCTCCATGCCTATTGCGAGGACAAATGAGTAGAGGATACCCAGATAGAATACGCCAAAGAACAAGCGGGATTGCGCGCGATAGAGATCAGCCGGCGCACTCTTCCCCATAGCCGCGACCATTGAACTCACAAGAAAGAATCCAACCATGAGAGCGGCCAAACAATGCAAGAGAGAACCTGATCCGGCGAATGGGCGCGCAAAGTCCCCCCATTCCCCAAGGCCGAATGAGACTGCTGAGATGTCCAGACATAGAAGAATGAATAGCAAAACCAGCCAAAAGACCGGTTGTTGGAATTTGTACCCTTCGTTGCGAAGAAACTCAATGGCCGCTGCAATCGCGAATAGCGCGATCATGCCAAAGAACCAGTACCCGCCGACATAGCAAATCGTCAGGATAATCGGGATGGCTACTGCGGCGACTGATGTCCGGATGATCAGGTTCTTGCTCATCGGGTCAACCTTCGGTGCTCACCTTGCCGAACCGTCGCTCCCGTTTGGTGTATTCGGCCACAGCTTCAAACAGCTCTTTTCTTCCGAAATCGGGCCAGAGAGTATCGATAATATGCAATTCAGTATAGCTGGTCTGCCAGAGGAGGAAATTGGAAATCCGCTTCTCCCCCGAAGTTCTAATAAGCAAGTCCGGGTCCGGGATACCGGAGGTGTAGAGAAACGTAGAAAATGTCTCTTCGGTGATGTCCGGAAGGTCCATGACCCCGGCTTTGATGGAATTGGCAATCCCTTTGACGGCATCGAGAATTTCCGAGCGTCCGCCGTAATTCAGGGCCAGATTGAGCACCAGTCCCTTGTTGTTGCGGGTACGGCGGCAGGCTTCGTTGAGAACGGTACGCCGCGCCAGCGAGAGGCCGCTGATTCGTCCGGTCGTGATGAGTTTGACATCGTTGCTCATCAATTCGTCGAGTTCGGATAGGGTAGTACGAGTCAGAAGGGTCATGAGCGACTCGACTTCTTCTTTCGGCCGCTTCCAATTCTCGATTGAGAACGTATAAAGTGTCAGGTGAGTGAGGGTGAGTTCGGCGGCCGCTTTGACTACTTCCTTCACCGCCTTTACGCCGGCTTCGTGACCGGCAGTACGAGGCTGATTACGTGCGGCGGCCCATCGGCCGTTGCCATCCATAATGATGGCAACATGTTTGGGGAGCCGTTCCGGTCGGGACAGAAGGGTCTGCTTGAGGTCGTTTAACGGGTCAGTCATAGTCGTGAAAAGGTACAGGTCCGGACTGGCTTTGGCAAGTCAAAGGGCGGACGGCTACTTACGATAGATCGTGATATCCTTGACACCGGTTTCGAGCTTGTAGCTGGTGCTGAAAAAGAGCGCGTCGACAATGCCGACTTCCCACACGGAGTCCGGAAAGATGAAGTTGTCCTTTTCGATAATGCGGAATGAACGGGTGAATCTTCGGTACCCCTTCTTTTCCGGGTAGTACAGATAGAGCCACCTTGGAAAATAGCGTGCGCGGTCCAGCAGGGTCAGTCCTACCGGCCACCCGGTGTTGGCGGAGTCGGTATCAAATCCGATCGCGATCAGCGAACCGCCGGTATCGTTAGGGAACAGATTGGTGGTATAATTGCTGTCAAAAACTATCGGGTAACTAAAGTCTATATCCGGGACAGTTCCATTCCCTTTGAAGAGGGTGTGAGTGGAGTCCAGGTTGCCAAAACTGAAGTAGTACTTTCGTACGAGGGAGTCGGTGCCGGTGACCGAACCTTTGTCTCCGAGCAGCTTATAGATGGAGTGTCCGACGAATGAATAGCTCAATCCGGCGGCATCGGGGTTACGACTTTTGGTGGAGGCGGCAGCCTCATGCCAGTAAAATGACAACACCTTGTCCAGTGTGGACTGTGCGAGTCCCACCATGACGGGACAAAAAAGGACCAAAATTGCTACTATCGTTATCTTTTGCCTTGACACCGATCATACCCTCGCTAGATTGACTATTAGAGATAGAGTGTCTCCTTCGCGGAACCAGTCGCGGGCAAGATATAATGCCGTGCTGTTCTGAACAACCTCTATTAGCTTCGCCATCACAGGCACGGATTTCGGCGGGAGACGAGATCGACACAGGCGCAACCTTGTGTCAATTGCACTTGAAATCGACACAGTAGGCCGAAGAGGATCACTCCTGTTTACCAGGAGCCACTTCGAGGGAAGGATGCTGTTGTATGCGTGTACGTGATCTACTCCAGGCTAAGCAGCGCGCGGTAATCTCCACCGTCCCGGCGATTCCAGTCACCAAAGCGATGGCGCTGATGATTGATCACCAGATCAGTTGTCTGCCGGTATTGGACGAAGAGGGCCGGCTGCTCGGCATCATTTCCGACAAGGATATCTTTCGTCAACTTCACAAGGACAGACACAATATCGATCTGGTCACGGTGGGAGAATTGATGACCACCGACGTGATTGTTGGCGTGGAAGAAGACGAAGTGAGCTACATGGCCGGCATTATGACGAAGAATCGTATTCGGCATATACCGATTCTCAAGGGGGATCAGGTAGTGGGTTTAGTCTCGGTCGGAGATATTGTGAAGACCCAGATGTCGAACATTGAGATCGAGAATCGATACCTCTGGCAGTATATCAACGGGAGCTATCCGGGATAAGCCGGCTCAAATAGAAACCGCCCGGGAGGCCGGGCGGTTGAAATCCGATAAGTGCAAGAAAGTCGATCAGACTTCCATCACTTCCTTTTCCTTCTTCGCCATCAGATCATCAATCTGATGAATCATTTCATCGGTCATCTTCTGAATCTTGTCCAGCGCCTGCTTCTCGGCATCTTCGGAGATGTCGTGTTCCTTCATCGCCCTCTTGAGATGTTCGTTGGCATCGCGGCGGATATTGCGGACCGCCACGCGTCCTTCTTCGGCGACATGCTTGCAGTGCTTGACCAGTTCCTTGCGGCGTTCTTCGTTGAGCGCCGGCACCGGAATGCGAATCATCTGGCCGTCGGGCATCGGATTGAACCCGAGGTCGGCTTTCTGGATCGCTTTGACGATTTCATGGACGGTCGATTTGTCGAACGCCTGGACAATCAGGAGGCGGGGTTCGGGCGACGTAACGGTCGCCACCTGGTTGATCGGCATGACCGTGCCGTAAGCTTCGACTCGCACCGTGTCCAGAAGATGGACGGAAGCTTTGCCGGTACGGACGGCGCCGAGTTCGCGATGGATGGTCTCCACCGACTTTTGCATTTTTTCTTTGGTCGCGTTGTAAATGGCATCCAGCATTTTACGTGCTCCATTTCCCCTGATTCATTGGGCTCAACAAATGAGCGTGCCGACTTCCTCACCCATCACTGCCCGTTTCAAATTGCCGGCCCGGGCCAGATCGAGCACCCGTACCGGAATATGGTTGTCTTTGAGCAGTGAAATAGCGGTCGAGTCCATCACTCTCAGCTCCCGAGTCAGGACTTCCATATACGTTAGACGCGCGTAGAATTCCGCGTCCGGATTCTTTTTCGGATCCTTGGAATAAACACCGTCGACATTGGTCGCCTTGATCATCAGGTGGGCGCCAATTTCCATGGCGCGCAGGGAGGCGGCGGTGTCGGTGGAAAAATAGGGGTTACCGGTTCCGGCGGCAAAGATGACCAGTCGGCCTTTTTCCATGTGGCGGACGGCACGACGGCGGATGTACGGTTCGGCGAAGGCTTCGATCTTGACCGCCGACATGACACGGGCGTACATGCCGAGCTTCTCGAGCGAATCCATCAGCGCCAGGGCGTTCATCACGGTGGCGAGCATTCCGATGTTGTCACCGGTGACGCGCTCCATGCCGCGCTCCGCGGCGTTCATGCCGCGAAAGATGTTGCCCCCCCCGACCACGAGCGCGAGCTCAATACCGAGGGATTTGATCTCTTTGACCTGGGAACAGATATAATCGACAGTGGGGGTGTGTATCCCGTACTGGGTGGGGCCCATGAGAGCCTCACCCGAGAGTTTTACGAGTACCCGTTTGAATTTCGGTTGTATGCCGTCGGAATCCATGCTTTACTCGCCGAGACGGAATCGGGCAAACCGCTTGATCTGAACCGGTCCGCCGGCAACGGCGGTCTGTTCCTTGACCAGATCGGTTATGGTTTTGTCGTTGTCCTTGACGAACAGCTGTTCCAGCAGGACAACTTCAGAATACCACTTCTCTACTTTACCGTCAGCAATTTTATCGACGATCTTCTCCGGCTTGCCTTCGTTCATGGCCTGGTGCCGGTAGATTTCCTTTTCAGCGGCGATCATCGTCTGATCCAGTTCGTCGCGACGGACGCACTTCGGATTGGTGGCGGCCACCTGCATGGCGATATCGCGGGCGAAATGGCGGAACGGTTCCTTTTCGGCTGCGCCGGCAGCAGCTTCAACTTCGACCAACACGCCGAGCTTGTCGCCGGGGTGAATATAGGTGGTCACATAGTTGGTACCGGTAAAGCGGACGAACCGTTTGACCAGCATGTTTTCACCGAGAGCGCCGATGGTCTCTTTGGTGAAATCGCTGACGGTCTTGCCGTTGGACATTTTCTCTTCGTTCAGCTGGTCCATAGTCGTGCTGGTGGCGGTGGCAACGTGCCAGGCCAGATCACGTGCGAAGTTGCGGAACTGGTCGGTGCGGGCGACGAAATCGGTTTCGCAGTTGATTTCGACCAGTACGCCGACCTGGTTGGCTTTATCGATATGAGCGACGATAAGTCCCTCAGATGTGGCCCGTCCTTCTTTGGACGCGGCCTTGGCAATTCCCTTCTCACGAAGGAGGGCGACGGCGCTGTCGAGATTTCCCTGCGTTTCCGCGAGGGCTTTCTTGCAGTCCATCATGCCGGCTCCGGTTTTTTCGCGGAGCTCTTTGACGAGTTGAGCAGTTATCTCCATTACGATCAATCCTTAGTTGTTGGACGGCTTGGAACCTGTGTCATCGGACACGTAGGTCTTGAGCGGGATACTCCGCTCGTTTTCGGCTGCGGCCATCTGGGCCGGGCCGGCGCTCTGTGCTTCGAACGCGGAATCAACCAGCTCCCTCAAGAGGATGCGGATTGACTTGATGGCGTCATCGTTGGCCGCGATCGGGAAATCGATCGGGTCCGGATCGGCGTTGGTGTCAAGAATGGCGATGATCGGGATGCCGAGCTTCTTGGCTTCGGAGACCGCGATCTTTTCCTTCTTGGCGTCAACCACGATGAGCAGGCCGGGCAGGTAGTTCATTTCCTTGATGCCGGCGAGAACTTCCATCATGCGAGCCGCTTCTTTATCGAGCGTGGAGCGTTCTTTCTTGGTGATCTTTTCATAGGTGCCGTCTTCGCGCATCCGCTCGATATCTTTGAGCTTCTTGATCGAGTTCTTGATGGTGGCGAAGTTGGTCAACATGCCGCCGAGCCAGCGCTCGGTGACATAGAAGCCGTTGCACTTGGGGGCGAGTTCCAGAATCACTTCGCGGGCCTGTTTCTTGGTCCCGACAAAGAGGATGGACTTTCCACCCTGGACGACTTCGCGGACTTTCCGCTTGGCCTGTTCGAGGGCGTTGAGTGTCTTCTGGAGATCGATGATGTAAATGCCGTTGCGGGCCGCGAAAATGAACGGCTTCATTTTGGGATTCCAGCGACGAGTCTGGTGTCCGAAATGGACACCGGCTTCGAGGAATTCCCGAATCTTGGGTGCGAGCATGGTTACCCTTCGGTTATGGTTTACGTCATCCCCGCGTCATTCCTGAGTCCGCCCGTAGCGTCGGGACCACCGGTCAGGTCAGCGAGGACTGTCTATTTCCCGTGTGCGTGCACTCGGGATGTATCCCCGATGTTGCCACCGGGGATAGATTTTCGTTCTAGCGCTTCGAATACTGGAAGCGTTTGCGCGCTTTCGGACGTCCGTACTTTTTCCGTTCGACTTCGCGCGGGTCGCGGGTCAGAAGACCTTCGACACGAAGCGACTTGCGGAAATCCGGATTCATCAGCAACAGGGCGCGGGAGACGGCCAGTCTGATCGCATCAGCCTGTCCAGCCTTACCGCCGCCGGAAGTGGTGCAGACGACATCCATACGGCCTTCGAGCTCGGTGGCGTAGAGGGGCCGACGGGCAGCATCGACCAGCGTTTCGCGCTGGAGGTACTGAGAGATCGGCAGACCATTGATGGCGAACTCACCTTTGCCGGGAGTTACCTTCACTCGGGCCACAGCTTCTTTGCGACGTCCGGTCGCAGCGTACACGTTTTGTTCCATAGACTCTTTTACTTGAGAACTAACTTTTCAGGTTTCTGGGCCGCATGCGGATGGGTCGCACCCGGATAGACATGCAGTTTGGAGAACTGCTTCTTTCCCAGGTTCGATTTCGGCATCATACGGCGAACGGCGAGCGCAAACGCGTTTTCCGGTTTGGTTCGCATGTGTTCCTTGAACGTAATCGTGCGCAGACCACCCGGATAGCCGGTGTAATAATGGAATGCCATTTGGTCTGGCTTGTGACTCCCGGTAATCTTGACTGAACTGGCGTTGACCGCGATAACGTGGTCACCCATGTCAAGGTGGGGTGTAAACAGCGGCTTGTTCTTGCCGCGCAATATGGTAGCGACTTTCACGGCAACTCGTCCAAGAGTCTGCCCTTCAAGGTCAACTATCCACCATTTCCGGTTCGCCGGATCGACTTTCGGAATAAACGTCTTCATCTTTTTACCCTACAACTACGGGGGTCCCTAAAACAAAAGATCATAAGTATAAGGCCCTGAGGCTGATTGTCAAGCAGCCCAAGGCAAAAAAATCCAAATTCCCCCTGATTAACTCACCCATCCCCTACTCCGATCACTATAACTCATTATCAGTACGGTCGTTACACTATTTCCCCGGATACGGGAATAGAGTCAATATCGATCGATTACCGGTTCCGGGATCGCGGATGAGGGCCAGAGTTCGGCCAGAACCGTGGCCGACCACCGCCAGACCCTCGGCTTGCCCGAAAAGATAGTCCTCGTCGGTCAAACCGGGGACCGAGGTATCATCGACTCCAAAGTAGGGCCAAACAGATACAATAGTCCAGCCGGGCTTCTCCCCTTCGGTCAGCTTGACCTGTATGATGGCGCGGCCAAATCGATTTAGGATTAGGAGGTTTTCCGTATCGGCGTCGTACGCGATATCGGCAAACGCGACCGGGTGCAGGCGCCTGATAGTCGAGGTATCCAGAATTTTTGAAAAGACCGAATCGACAAATCGGTCATAGAATGGTTGGAAGCCGGCCTCGGAGAAAATCGTCGTGACACTTGAACCGGATTCGGGCTTCGAAAAAAGTGCATACGGGGTGTGCTCTTTGACGAAGTAGATACTTTTCGCATGGGAGTCATAGGTGACTCCTTCGAAGTTATTGTTCTCTTTGATGCCGGGAGTAGTGACGGCAAACGTCTTGTCCGGCAGGTAGGTCCAGTTCTTGAGGTCGGCTCCGAAAATGACAATCGAGTCCTTCTTGCGCCATCGCTCGGTCGAGATCAACAGATAGCGGTCTTTCTTCTCACCTGCGATCGTGACTCCCTCAAGATCGTAGTTTCGCGCCAGTCCCTTGATGGCTCCGGACCGTATGATTTTGATCGAGTCCTTCTCCAATTTGAACTTCATCAGATGGACCGGACCTTTGTCAGCAGTCGTGTAGAACGTGTGGTCGGATTCGTCGTAGTAGAGCGATGATGTTTCGACGGTCAGTGGGAACGGATACTGCTTGATCGCGGCCTGGTACGTGCCGGAGATCGAGATGATGCCGACACGCGGCTTTTCGCCGGCGCTAATACAGATTGATAGTGATACGATGAAAACGAGGAGGCCTGCGGAGGATCGATAGGTACGCATAAGCGAGATTACACCGCTTTGCGGAGTCTCAGCTTGAACCGGCCATCGTACGATTTCGGCGCGCAGTTGCCGCAGGAGGACATCCGCAGCCGTTTCTGCCGTGGATATTCACGGAGACAGGCGGGGCACTCGTAGACGAACCGTGGGGGCTTCTGAAGCGCCGGATGCGCCTTGGCTTTGATCGACGTGCCGACACGAAGGGCTTCGGCTTTGAACGCCTTATCATGATTCAAGTGAATCAGGTGGATCATTTCATGTTTGAGCGTATCGGTAAGGTCCTCGGGGAATATCTCGTGATATTTGCGGCCGATCCGAATCAGTTTGAGACTGGGGGTATAACTTCCGGCGGACGACATCCGGTTGGAATATTCGATCCGAACGCGCGGCAGTTTGCCGTTGAAGTAGAACCAGTTGTATTCATCGAAGAGGCGGTAAAGTTCTGATACTTCGGGCAAGACACTGGTGGCAGGCGCCTTGAATTCGTGGGCGGGAGTGACCAGCTGTCTTTTGGCTTCCTCACGAATTTTAGTATACAGCGTGGCCGGTGCCGGAGGGAGAATACTCGGAGCCTTGAACAGATCCAGATTGAGAGTGGCAAACGCCTTGAGTCGCTTCTTGAGTCCAGTCATGGTGTCAATTCTATCCCTTCAGCAGTATATCGGTCGATCCATTCGACCCCTTCAGTGGGGGAGTGTTCAGTCGTTGACGGCTCCATGGCCGCCGCGCTTAATCCCCTGGTCAGTAATAAAGTAGCGGATCAGGTCATTCGGGGTAACATCGAAGGCGGGGGAATACACTTTGACCCCGTCGGGGGCGGTCGGTTTGCCGAAACCGTTGGTAACTTCCAGCGCCGAGCGCTCTTCGATCACGATCTCTTTTCCTGATCCGGTCCTATCATCGAAGGTAGACATCGGGGCGGCAACATAAAACGGCACATTGTGCCGGTCAGCTAAAACCGCAACGGTATAGGTTCCTATTTTGTTTGCGGTGTCGCCATTGCGGGCGATCCGGTCGGCGCCGACGATGGCATGGTTGATTCTCCCCTGCTTCATCAGGACGGCAGCGGTATTATCGCAGATGAGGGTGACATCGATCCCCTCCTGCTGCAGTTCCCATGCGGTCAGCCGCGCACCCTGCAGGAGTGGGCGGGTTTCATCGGCATATACTTTGATCTTCTTCCCCTGGTCGCGGCAGGTATAGATGACGCCGAGTGCCGTTCCAATTCCGCCGGTCGCCAGTGCGCCGGTATTGCAATGGGTGAGGATGGTATCGCCGTCGTTGATCAGCGTTGCACCGAATTCCCCGATCCGCCGGCACATCTCACGGTCTTCATCGTGAATTTTTTCCGCTTCGTCCCAGAGCAGTTCAAGCACGTTATCCATACCGAACGGTTCTTCACGCATTACCCGTGCAACCACGCGGTCGATCGCCCAGAAGAGATTGACAGCTGTAGGTCGTGCCGCTTTGATCTCTGCGGCAAACCGATTGATATCGGCGATGTCGTACTTTCCGGTTTGCTGGACGGCAATTGCGAGGGCGTAGGCGGCGGCAATGCCTATTGCCGGCGCGCCGCGGACTTCGAGCCGCTTGATCGATTCAATTATGTCCAGATGATCGCTGAGCTCACGATAGACGAGCTTTATGGGGAGCTGGGTCTGGTCAATCAGTTTGAGCCGGTTACCAACCCGCTCAAGAGCCTTAACTTTCATATCGATAGTTCCGTTCTACTGCTACCGAGGTGAGTACACGAAGCGCTTGATTTTCTTGGTCGAGGTCTTTTCCAGTTCTTCGTACTGAATATCATATCCTATAATGCGTTTATAATCGGACAGGTGGCTGTTGACTGACTCAATCGTCATTGCAATGTCTTTTTCAATCACATTTCCGTCTTCGCTTCCTTTTTCCCAGCCGAAATGTGATCGGTACTGTTCAAGGTCCGGAACGACAATCGCGCGAACCTCTTCCCCCTGCCGTCCATCTTTGCGCCGACCAAATACGACCACTTCGGAAATGAACGGTGAGGCCAGCAGTTTCTCTTCGAGTTCCTCCGGATAGATATTCTTCCCGGCGGCGGAGACTATCACATTCTTCTTCCGGCCGGTTATCCAGAGGTGGTTGTCGCGCCATCTCCCCAGATCGCCGGTATGCATCCAGCCATCGACGATTGCCGCCGCTGTCTCGCGCGGGTTATTGTGGTAGCCGGCCATGACCGACGGTCCCTTCACCAGAATCTCCCCGACACCGAGTTCATCCGGGTGATCGATTTTGATTTCCAGATTGGGAAGCGGGACGCCGACGGAACCGAACTCGATGTCATGTGGACGATTGACCGCGACAACCGGAGAGCATTCGGTCAATCCGTATCCCTGTAGAAAGTCGATCCCGAAAAGATTGAAGAACCGGGCGATACTGGGCGGAAGGGGCGCACCGCCACTGACGAACATCCGGATGGAATCTATCCCGGCGCGCTGGCGAACAGGTCTGAAAAGCGATTTTCCCCACTTTCTTCCCAGTCTCCAGCCCAACCCCGACAGGAAGAACAGGGTATGGAAGATCAGGCGTCGATGGATCGGCGCTTGTTCGATCTTCCGCAGGATACCGTGATACATCTTTTCGAAAAGTAACGGCACGCCGCACATGATCGTGATTTGATTAGTTGAAATGTCTTCGAGGATCTCTTTCGATTTCAACGAACGGGCATAGATGATAGTCGCGCCGTTCGCGAGTGGCGTGAGGAAGCCGCAGGTGCCTTCGAAAGTATGGTGAAGCGGAAGCACGGAGAGAAAGCGATCAGTCGATCCGAATTCCAACGAGGGCTCGACACCCTCGAGATTCGCCAGGAGGTTGTCATGCGTCAAGAGAACCACTTTCGAAGCTCCGGTTGCACCAGAGGTATAGATCATGACGGCAGCTTCGGCGGCAGGTGCCAGCTCCTGAGACGGGTTTCCCAAAATCCGCGTCCAGCTATTTTGACCCACTGATTCAAATGAGATGAGGCGAACGTGCGGGTAGGCTAGGTGCAGGTCGTTTTCGCGGTCGGGAGAAACGAACACGACATTCAAACGGGCGTCCTCGATAATGTGATTGATTTCAGCCTGTTTGAGGTTGACGTCGATCGGGACGACGGTTTTGCCTGCGCCGAGAATAGCGAGATAGGCAACGCACCACTCCGGGCAATTCTGCGAGAGTATTCCGATATGGGTGACCGAATTGAATTCTGTTGATTGCACGCCGGCAGCGAGTTTCCTCACGAGTTGTGCCAACTGGGCATAACTCAACTGCTCTCCCCCGCGGCCGCCATTGGCCAACAGCGCGGGATGGTCACCCATGCGAGAGGCGGTTTCGAGGAGTCTGCCGCACAAGTTCCGCTGGGTGGTGCTGAGGATTCGACCGGGATCGGACATCATCGGTATTAATAACAACCGTGGAGGCAAAACGGAACAGAAAAGCGGGCATAAAAAAACGGCCGGCGGGTATTCCCTGCCGGCCGTACGAATATCGAACCTACCTATTGAGGTATGTTAACCGCGATATTGAATGTCAGAATCACTCCGCCGCCCCGAGGATCGGTGTCGGTAACGGTGATAGTCTGCGTTCCCTTGGTCGCGGGAGCGCGGTACTTGAATCCATAGGCTTCGCCATACGAATCCGTCTCCTGCGTGGCACCGAGAATAGTGCCGCCGGTCGTGGTCATGACCAGTGTATGGTCACCCAGCGGGTTGCCCCAGCGATCCTTGACGGAAACGCTTACATCAATCGTCTTGCCGGTATCGACCGAGGCGGAGGCGTTGATGCCGGAATTGGCCCGCGACGTCGTACCGGTGAGCAGCGAGCAGAGAATCGTATTGGCAGCAAGGCCACTGCGGAAGGTGACCAGGTCGATGGCACCCACGCCGTCATCATTTCCACCGGTGATGGAATAGTCACCATCAAGGGTCGAGGAAATGAGCGTCATGAAGGCCGAGGACGAAAAGCAACCATCTCCCAGACTACCGTCCTGGGTATGGATGAAGTTAGCGGATGCTTTGAGAATGGTCCCGGCTATGACGGGGTTGCCGTTCAAATCATAGACGGCAATCAGCGGTTCCAGCTTGGACTTTCCGTCGGCCGTCATGTGAGCATGGGTGTAAGGAACGTTCACGCTGTAGGGGCCGTCGGTATTGTAAAACATGGCGCTGTCTTTTACCGTTCCGCCGCTCGTCTCAGCATAGATCCAGACGCGACCGTCGGCGGTCGGGACGTTGTTACCGGATAGCCACCATGTGCTGGCAGTGCCTTCGTGTTCGATCGTGCGCAATTCGTGAGACACCATGGTGCCTTCATCGCAGCTGAAATAGACGACCGTAGAATCATTGACCGGGTTCAGGTAGACATCTGACACTACCGCAACGATACCGGTCTTGTCGCCCACCGTTCGCCAGTGAGCCACGTTACAAACTTCAGATCCAATGACGACGTGAGCAGGCGGGCCGGCCGAAATCATGACCTGCGTAGCATTGGACAGAACCGTATCCACCCATGCGCGGACGCGGATGGTACCGGACTTGGTGCCGGAGTGGATCGATACCGTAGCAATACCCTGGCTGCTGGTCACACTCTGGAAGGGACCGTAGCCGACATTGGCAAGGTGCTCGCCGCCGTTAGGGCCGTCGGTGATGATGAAGTTCACGGCGATGCCTTCCGGCACGGAGTTACCATAATTGTCAAAGCAGGTCGCGTGAATGAGTCCGGACTCCATGCCACCGGTCTGCTTTACTGCGAGATTCAAGGTATCGGACTGCAGATAAATGGACCCGACGGTGGCGTTGGGTGACAGCTGAAGCGGAACTTCACTGAAACCAACAATACCATTGTCGTTGACCGTGGCTCTCACGTATACCGTCAGAGCGTCTGAGCCGGAGATGTACTTGACGCTGACCACGCCGGCGCCGCCGGTGACGTAGGCAGTCGACGGGATCAGGCCGAGGCCGTCCCACTTGCCGTTGTTGTTGGCGTCAAAGATGAGCGAATCAATTCCGTTCGACCAGTAGCCGTTGCTGTCTCTGTCGATGAATTTTTCACCGGCACAGATCTTGACCACGGTGGAATCCGGAGCCGGCTGTCCGAGCGCATCGCGAACAGTGACCTGGACAGAGGCGGTATCAGAACCGTTGGCCAACAGCAGGGTCGGTGTGATGGACATGTTGATGTTCCCGGAACCGGTCTGTGCTGTCGGGCTGACGCTGACGCCGACCGTTTTGGTCAAGGCGCCATCGTTGACGTTGGCCGTAATGTTGGCGCTGCCGGTGGTGGTGGCTGTGAAGACAGTCGCCGCGGCACCGGTGGCATCAGTCGTATCCGTGGTCGGCGTAAAGAAGCCGGCGTTGGAAGGACTGACCGAGAAAGTCACACGCTGATTGGCGACACCCTGTCCGCCGGTAGTGACCGTGATTTCGATGATGGAAGTGTTTCCCTGGGTGACGCTAGTGGGGCTGGCGGTCAAATTGACCGAGCTGCCCGCCGGAGTTGCATCCTTCTTGCTCGACGAACAACCACCGACCACAATGAGGGCGACGGCAGTCAGGAGTACGAGCGTGACAAGGAGGCGAGACGAGGTTTTAATAAACATGGCCTCTCCTAACCAATATGTAAGATTGTTTGTTTTCACTCTGAATTGGTGCATTTTTCGTTCTTCTTAGATTATCGGTAGATTTGTCCAATGGTTTAGATGCAAAAGACCCCGGTCGAGGTGCGACCGGGGTCCTTTTTTCGACTGATCGAAAGGAATCTTACGGCTTCTGGGCCAGGTTTTCGTCAACGATCGAGGGGGTGACGAAAATGACCAGGTCGTGGTTTTCCACCTTCTTGTTGGTGTACTTGAACAACAGACCAAGTATCGGGATGTCCTTCAGGACCGGGACGCCGGTCGTGGACTCGGTTTCGTCCTGGGTCGTCAGGCCGCCGATAACTGCGGTCTGGCCGTTGGCCACGATCACGTTGGTCTCGGCATTGTTGGTGGCGATAATGACGCCGTTCGCGTCAAACGAATAGGTCGAACGTTCCGGCATCAGGTGCATCAGAATCTGATTCTCGGCGGTGATATGAGGGGTCACCGTCAGGATGGTACCGACATTTTCGAATGTGGTGGTCACGTTGCCGGCGGCATCGTACTGCTTGATCGGCACTTTCTGACCCATCTGAATCTTGGCTTCTTTGTTGTCGATCGTGGTAATTTCCGGATGGGCGATAATCTTGCCCTTACCGTCGTTCACCATGGCTTCGACCAACGCGTTAACCGACCAGCCTTTGGCCAGTGCGCTGACGGTATAACGACCGGCGACGTCACTGTTACGCTGGTTGAGGACTTCACCCTTCTGGGTGATGGTATTGCCGTTGTCGCTCTTATAGGTACCTTCGAGGCCCCACTTGATGCCGATTTCCTGCAAGCCCTTCGAGGAGATTTCGATCAACTGGGCCGAAATCTTGATCTGGCGGGCCGGCTTATCCAGCTCGGCGATATAGTTGAGCACGCTCTGCATGTTGGTCGGAACTTCCTGCAGAATGATCGAGTTGGAGCGCGAATCGCTGGTCGCTTTACCGCGTTCGGTCAGAAGCGATTTCACAGCCTTTTCGATATCGTCAGACGTGGAGTTGGAGACCTTGACGATCTTGGTTTCCAGACCGGCGAGCTGACGCTGCTCCTGGTTGTGCTTTTCGCGTTCGGTCGTCTCTTTGCGATACGCCTCGTTGCCGAGTACGCGCATATAGCCGCCTTCTTCACTGACCAGGGCCAGATCATAGGTACGGCAGACGATGTCCATCGCTTCTTTCCACATGACTTCGTGGAGCTTAATGGTGACCGTGCCCTTCACTTCCGGAGCGATCACGACGTTGACGCCGCCGTAATCAGCAAGGAACGTGAGCACCGAACGAATTTCCGCAGACTGGAACTGCAGGTTTTTGATCGGCTGTGAGGGGTCCTTGGTCTCCTCGGCGAGTGCGGGGAAAACCGCAGCCACCAGGAGGACTGCCAAGCCCAACCACAGCGCAGTAAATTTCAGATTTCTGGACAACATATCAGCACCAACCTTTCAAGGTCACTCAGCATTCTCGATGGTTAACGCCACGGTGCGGCTCCAGCCGTATTCAAAGATCTGGAAATAGACCTTGTCGGCTTCGACGCGCAGGACATAGCCCTTCTGGACTTTGTCCCCGGATGACAGCATGTAGCTGTAACCGGCCTTGTCGGCAAAGAGGGCCCGGTTGTCGCCCGTCGGCGAGACGATGATACCAACCAGCTTCAATCCTTCGACATTGGGAACCCGCTGTTCGTTGGGACGAGAGTTGGTACGGGAATCATCGATCAGGGTCGCGAACGGATCACGATTACCGAGATCTTCGTATTTTATCACCAGTCGCTGAGGGAACTCAGCAACCATGGTTCCTTTGATTTTGGCAGCCGTAACGGGCGAGCGGCGGAAGCGCGCGGTCGGGCGGTTCGGATCTTCAGAACCGTTGTTCTGGTCGTCAGCATCTGCCAGCTTTTCGGGCGAAGTTGCCTGGGTGAGATCCGCCGGTTTCGGTTCGGGCTTCGTGCTCTTTTCGGTCGATGCATCCTTGGACGCCATCGGCTCGGTCGGCTTGACGGCCTTATCCGAAGCATCATCCTTGGCTACGGTCGGTACCGAAGCTTTGGCCGGGCCGGATTCAGCCGGTGTTGCGTTCGGAGAGACGGCCGGCTTTTCTGCCGGGGCCGTATTTGTTTTCGGCGTTTCAGCAACGGCAGGCTTAACAGCCACGACCGGATTCGGCTTCACAGCCGGGGTCTGCGGAGCGCTGATCGGCGGAATCGGCGTGCCGGATACGGTAGTCGGCTTGGCTTCCGGTTTGGCCGCAGGAGTGGCCGTAGCCGGATTAGCAGTCGGCTTGGAAGCAGTCACTGCCGGAGCAGTAGTTGCATTCTGAGCGGCAGCCGGTGCAGTTGCCACGGTAGCCGGTTTGACAGCCGGAGCGGTTTCAGTCTTCGGCTGGGCAGTCTGCGCAACTGAAGGTTCAGCCGGCTTATTGACGGCGGGCGTGACCGACGGAGTGTTGGTCGCAACCGCGGGCGGATTCACTTTAGGTTCGGCCGGCTTGACAACCGGAGTCGAGGCCGTCACCGGCGGTGTCGGCTTGGCTTCCACGGCCGGCTTGGTGGCCGGAGCGGTGGTGGTTGTTGACGGCTGGGTCGGCTTCACAACGACGCTCGCCGGAGGAGTCCAGGTCGGATTGGCCTGAGTGGACTTCACGGCGGGGGTAGTTGTAACGGGAGTCGCCGCAGCCGGAGCGGTTTTGGCTACGGTAGGAACCGGAGCAGTTGTCGCGGGAGAGGTCAACGGTTTCTGCGCGACAGCCGGAGTCGACGGAGTCGTCGAGGGCTGAACAGGCTTGTTCTCGACAGCCGGCTTGACAGCGGGAGTCGACGGAGCCGTGACAGCAGGAGTTGTATTCACCACCGGTTTCGTCGCGACCTGAGTTGTCGGCGCGGCCGGCTTGGAAACAGACGGCGTCGCAGCTACGGCCGGCTTTTCAGCAGGCTTGGCAGCAGGAGCAACCGCGGCTGGTTTCTGTTCGATGGCACCGGACAGACTGGACTGCCGATCTTTTTCTATAGTCTGGTTAGTCTGGGCAACGGTGACAGCCGGTTTGGCCGGAGCAACAGCCGGAGCTGACGCAGTCGGCTGAGCCGGTTTGACGGCCGGTGTCTGAGCCGGAGCCGACGCGGCGCCGGAATTCCAGGACGCAAACGGAGCGACATTCTTGTCGGTAAACGTCACGCGAATGGAATTGGCTTCGGACGTCACCTGATAGATCGGAGCCTTGGTCAGATCGAATACTACGCGCACGACCTTTTCAGGCGTGACGGAGTACTGACTGGTACGGATCTTGGAGATCTGGCAGACCGGAAGTCCGGCGAACGCGTTCGCCAGGCTATTGGTCGCGCCGATGACATCCAGGATCATGCGGTCAGGCTTTCCGTTCTTGGGCACCTCTGTCTGGTGAGTGAACTGGAAGGGGCCCTTGACGTCGATCTGCGCCACGGTGGAGCCGTTCTCATAGCTGAGGGCGATCTTCGTCACCTCGGCTGCCGAGAGGCTCGTGGCCAG
>JBATNE010000044.1:0-2184 GCA_049290195.1 Candidatus Zixiibacteriota bacterium | reverse complement strand
GGCCAGAAGAGAATCCAGATTGAAGGCGGTCGATGATGCTGATTCACTGACGGCGTATAACGACGCCACCAGACCGATTATTGCGAGCATATGTCTGGTCATAGATTGGACTAGTACTCCTGCCAGTGATAGTCTGCAGCGACAATAAGCCCAACCAGCACCCATGACAATAGCAGCGTTGTACCACCATAACTGACGAATGGGAGCGGCAGGCCGGTTACCGGCATGAGACCGATGGTCATTCCTATGTTCACGACAAACTGGAAGAAGAGTATGGCGGTAGCGCCAAAAGCGACATTGGACGCAAAACGAGAGCGGCAACGGATGGCGATGCGGATGCAGCGATAGAAGGCGTACGTAAAGAGCCCCACTACCAGCATTGTGCCGATCAGCCCCCATTCTTCGCCGAGCACGGAGAAGATGAAGTCGGTATGTCGCTCAGGGAGAAAGTCGAGCTTGGTTTGCGAACCTTGCAAGTATCCCTTGCCGAGGACACCTCCGGATCCTATGGCGATCTTGGATTGGATAATCTGGTAGCCTGCTCCCCGGGGATCGTGACCGGGGTTAAGGAACGTGAGAATGCGGTTTTTCTGGTAGTCCGCCAGCTTTTCCCAGATGAACGGCGTGATCATGCCAAAGCCGAGATTGAACAAGACCGTGGTGACTGAGAACAACATGCCGGGGCGAAGCATGGCGAGGAAGATCAGCAGAATCACGAGATAGATTGCCCAGGAGAGCCAGTAATAAGCGGCTATCATAGAGAGAATCGGGGTGCTGATCAAAAGCAAGTACCAGATGGAGAGTCCGGACCAGAACCAGAGGGCGGCCAACATGACCGGAAAGACGAGAGAGGTTCCAAGATCGGGCTGTTTGAGAATCAGCATCATCGGGATGACGACCAGTATTCCCGAGAAGGCGAGACGTCGTTTCGATGAAGCCGGTAATTTTGTATAGGCGAAAAATCTCGAGAGCGTCAACAGAACGCCAAGTTTGGCAAGATCCGATGGTGAGAAGCTGATGGGGCCAAGATCGAACCACCGGGACGCTCCCATGCGCGCTTGTCCCATCGCCAATACAGCAACCAGCATGAGTACGCCGGCAAGATAAAGCCAGTAGGAACCGGCATCGAACAATCTCTGCGGGAGATTGACGGTCAGCGCAAAACCCACCAGCGCCAGTCCGAGCCAAATCATCTGTCTGAGATAGAAAGTCTGGCGATGGGCGCTCTCGGCGTAATACTGGGCGGAGAAGATCACCACGATGCCAATAATCGAAAGGACCAGGAAGGCGCCGATCAATTTCCAGTCGAGTTCACGATATTTGATCATCGCCGACTCTCCTCCTGAACTACCGCGACCGGCTTCTCGATCAGGCCGAGCTTCTTCTTCATGTAGGCTTCGATGACTTTTCCTGCGACTGGAGCGGCAACTTCGGAGCCGTGACCGGCGTTTTCGACCAGTGCCACTACGACGATTTCAGGATTATCGAGTGGGGCATATCCAACAAACCAGGAGTGGTCATTGCCGTGCGGGTTCTGGGCAGTTCCGGTTTTGCCGCCGACAGAATAGAGCGGATTCTTGAGTCTTCGGGCGGTACCGCCGCCACCTTCGGTGACAAGTCTGATACCTTCGCGCATGACCGCAAGGGTGTGGTCGGAGAACGGCAGATTGAACGCCAGCTCCGGCTTCACGATTACTTTGTGGCCATCGGGATAGTCAACTTCGCGAACGATGTGCGGTCGATACACTTTCCCCCACATGGCGATACCGGCAAAAAATTGCGCCAACTGCAATGGAGTGACGAGTACTTCTCCCTGACCAATGGCGGTGTTGAGCACCAACGCGCGGGTCCAGCCGTTCTTGCCGTACCGTTTGTCGTAGTATTTGCTCGACGGAATCAAGCCGGGCAGTTCATGGGGAAGATCGACACCTGTGGGATGTCCAAATCCGCATAACTCGGCATAGTGACTCATCAAATCAACGCCAATCTTGAGACCAAGCTGATAGAAGTAGACGTCGCAGGACTGCTCAACCGCGTGAACTGCGGTCGTAACGCCGTGGCCCCGCTTTTCCCAGCAACGGAAGAAACGATTGCCAAACTGCAGGCCGCCGCCGCAACCACGGAAGGTGCTGTTTTCATCGATCAGACCGGATTCGAGTCCGGCGCCGAGAGTCATCAGTTTGT
>JBATNE010000043.1:0-1555 GCA_049290195.1 Candidatus Zixiibacteriota bacterium | reverse complement strand
AACCGGATGTTGCCAGCTTCCTTTCCCCTATTCCGTCGCAGGTGACCTTCAGCGGCAGCGCGACCTTTGGCAACGGAACCTCCGGCACCATCCGCAATGGCGACTTCATCGCCGGATCGGTTCGTATCGATGCTCCTCTTGAATTGATTCTGGCTCAGACCACTTTGCAGACCGATGTCTCCCGTGATTCGGTCAATCAGGATAATATCGACGCCATCACTGACCATGTGAAGCAGGCGAGCTTCGTTTACAATCTGATTAACCATCTGCCGATCGGCGCCACCGTGAATATCGTGGTCAGCCCGGACTCGGCGACTCTGTATACCAATCCGGCTCTCCGCTTTGACAGCATTTTCGTCAACGCGGCACCTACTTCAGGGGGCGTGGTGAGTGACACCCTGTCTACCGGCTTCCAGACCATTACGCTCGACAGCAGCCAGATCCAGATTCTCAAGAATCCGGTGCTCTATGTCGGCAACGAGCTGATTCTCCATGGCTCCAATGGCCAGGCGATCCGTCTCACGAAGAGTGACTACGTCACCGTGCAGGCGCGTATCGAGGTCCAGTATCATTTCGACGGTAAGTTCTAAGAGGGAGGCTCAAGATGACTAGTTACTGCAGACCGATGGAACTTTCCCGTTCACACGAGGAACGTATGACAAGATCGACATTACTTTGCCTGGTCGCTCTGGTGACCCTGGTGATAGCCGGATCAGCACATGCCGGCGGCATGGCATCGGCCCGCTCAGTCGCCATGGGTGGAGCGCATATCGGGTTGGCCTCGGGTATCGATGCTGCCCGGTACAACCCCGCCAACCTCGGACTGGCCAATCACCATCAGGGTGGTCTGGAACTCCTTGGTTTCGGCGCTAACATTTCCAACAATGCCTTTTCGCTCGCCGACTATAACAAGTATAGCGGCGCCCTTCTGACCGCCCAGGACAAGGCTGACATTCTGGCCAAGATCCCGGACGACGGACTTCATCTGGATGTCGATGCCGAGGCATCGGCGATGGCGATTTCTGCCGGACCGTTTGTTCTCACCGCTACCGCCGTGGGAAAGGCTGACGTCAACCTCAATCGCGACATCTTTGACTTGATTCTCAATGGCAATACCTATGCTGACACGATCAATGTCACCGGCTCTTACTCCGATGTCATCAGCTACGGTACGGTCGGTCTCTCCTATGGTATGCCTATTTACACACATGGCCAGCGTCAGTTGGCTATCGGCGCCACGGCGAAATATGTCCGTGGTATCGCTATCGAACAGGTAACAGAACTGCAGGGCATGGCCGCCACCTACGCGACCGGTTTTGCCGGCGATGGCAAGGCTATTGCCCGCACCGCCACCGGTGGTAGCGGTATGGGGCTCGACCTCGGCCTGGCCCTCAAACTGAATAATCACTATACCGTGGGTGCCCGTGTCGAGAACATGGTCAGCCGTATCAAGTGGGACCATCAGACCGAAGAACGCGGCTACATCTTCTCGTTCGATACGATGACCGTCGCCAACATGGAAGACGATTTCGTCACGTCGGATGACTATACCAAG
>JBATNE010000042.1:0-17118 GCA_049290195.1 Candidatus Zixiibacteriota bacterium | reverse complement strand
AAGCAGGAGAGGACGCCGAGCATGGAAATGAGGGAGGCAACGGCTCACTTGGCACCATTTCCCTACATGATGATGCGCCGATATGGCAGCGCCTCAAACTTGCACAGGCTGGGCCGGGCACGATTTCTAAAGAAATAGAATTGCCCGGCGAGATTACGTTGAATGCCAACAAGGTTGCCCACATCATTCCCCGCTTTGCCGGTCTAGTTCAATCTGTCAACAAAGATCTCGGAGACCACGTCGAAACTGGAGACGTTCTCGCAGTAATCCAGAGCAATCAAAGCGTTGCACCCTATGAAGTTAAATCGCTTGTGCCCGGAACGATAATTGAAAAGCAGATCACACTTGGTGAGTTCGTTCGTGATGAAGCTGACATTTACGTCGTAGCCGACCTCTCTACGGTATGGGTAAAGATCAGTATTTATGCCAAGTATCTACCACTGATTCAGCCTGGCCTTGCAGTGCGATTGACGGCCAACGGTACAGATGAAATTGCAGAGGGGAAAATCGACTACGTCGGTCCGATCATCGGTGAACGAACTCGCACCGGTTCAGCCCGTGTCAGTCTCTCAAATCCCCGGGGCGTCTGGCAACCTGGCTTGTTCGTGACAGCGAAAATAGCGGTTTCCAAGCAGGAGGTTTCATTAGCCGTTCCCGATGAAGCGGTACAGACCATCGACGGCAAGACGGTCGTCTTCGTCAAAGAAGGGCAGTCGTTCGAGGTTCGGCTCGTGAAACTTGGAAGCAGCGACGGCAGAACCATCGAAATACTGGACGGCCTGAAGCCGGGCGAAGAGTACGTTGCGGCAGAGAGCTTCATTTTCAAAGCAGAATTCGGCAAGTCCGAAGCCGGAGAGGAGTAGGAAGCCATGAAAGAAATCAAGGCAACAATTCAGCCGCACATGCTAAGCAAGGTAGTGCAGGTACTGCATGAACTTCCTCATTTTCCGGGTATGACGGTGTTCAAGTGTCAGGGGCAGGGCCGTGGTCGAGGCAGCGGTGGTTCATTTGTCCAGACCGAGGATGCCATCGATTTCCATGCTAAGGAGCGCATTGAGATCATTTGCTCCGATGAAGCTGTTGACACAATCGTCGGCGCCATTGCTGCAAACGCACAAACCGGAAACCCCGGCGACGGGATCATCACGATCAGCAATATCGCGTTCGTCATGCGCCTCCGCACCGGTGAGACCGGTACTGAAGCGGTATAGGAGACACCATCATGCTTGACAAGATCATTCATTTTTCGATACACAACCGCTGGTTCGTGTTGCTCGCAGTTGTTGGAGTGGCTGTTCTCGGGTTGTATAATTTCAATCGCCTGCCGATCGACGCCGTTCCGGACGTCACCAATGTGCAAGTGCAGGTGAACACTGTGGCGCCCGGTATGTCACCACTAGAAATTGAGAATCAGATTACGTTTTCCATCGAGACGGCCATGGGTGGGATTCCCAAAGTTGAACACACTCGCTCTTTGTCGCGCTACGGTCTCTCGCAAGTGACGATCGTATTCGAGGAAGGAACTGATATCTACTTTGCCCGGCAACTGGTCAACGAGCGTCTGCAGGAAGCCAAAGCGAGCTTGCCATCAACAGTGAGCGAACCGGAGATGGGGCCAATCTCAACGGGACTCGGGGATATTTACAGTTGGACAATCGGGGCAGAGCCGGGTGCAACAAAACCCAATGGTGAGCCATATACGCCCACCGACTTACGCGAAATCCAGGATTGGGTGATCAAGCCGCAGCTTCGCACTGTCCCCGGAGTGACCGAAGTCAATACTGTCGGCGGATACGAGAAACAATTTCACGTGACGCCAGATCCCGCTCGCTTGGTTGCTTACGGATTGAGTTTTCATGATGTAATGGTTGCACTTGCCAAGAACAACAGTTCGGTGGGAGCAGGCTATATTGAACACAAAGGTGAGCAATACCTCATTCGCGTGCCCGGTCTGGTTAGCGGTGCTGAGGATATCCGCAACATCATTATCGGAGAAAACGACGGCACTCCTGTGTTCATCCGAGATGTAGCGAATGTTGAACTTGGCAAGCAATTACGAACTGGGGCAGCTACCGAGAACGGCGAAGAGGTCGTACTCGGCTCGGTATTCATGCTGATGGGAGAGAACAGCCGCGCCGTGTCGAAAAGAGTGGATGCCAAGATGTCTGAGGTTAACAAGACACTACCGGATGGCATCATCGCACGCACTGTAAAAAATCGAACGCGACTCGTTGACGCAACCTTGAAGACCGTTCGAAATAACCTCCTTGAAGGGGCGATCCTGGTTATTGCTATCCTTTTTGCACTACTGGGGAATCTTCGGGCCGCACTTCTGGTGTCCTTGACGATCCCGCTATCGATGTTGTTCGCCGTAACCGGGATGGTGCAGAACAAGGTCAGCGGCAACCTCATGAGTTTGGGTGCAATTGACTTTGGTATCATCGTTGACGGCGCGGTGGTCATGGTCGAAAACATCATTCGACGCTTCTCGGAACGACAGCAGCACCTCGGGCGGTTACTCACCATGGGTGAGCGCTTGGAAGAAGCGTTTGAGAGCGCTCGCGAAGTCTCGAAGCCAACGCTTTTCGGAGTCGCAATCATCATGATCGTTTACCTACCCATCCTCACCCTGGGCGGCATTGAGGGGAAGATGTTTATACCCATGGCCGAAACCGTGCTACTTGCTCTGGGTGGTGCCCTCGTTCTCACTTTCACCTTCATTCCGGCGGGAATCGCATTGTTTCTCGGCGGCAAAATCTCCGAGAAGGAGAGCATCGTCATCCGCGCAGGTAAGCGCGTATACACGCCGCTCCTGGAGAAGGTCATTGAGCACCGCTGGATGGCTGTGACGATCGCTTTTGCTTTTGTTGTGTTCTGCACACTCGTAGCCTCACGCATGGGCAGCGAATTCATCCCCCAGTTGGATGAAGGTGATGCACTTATCCAATCGTTTCGAATTCCGTCAACCAGTTTGACCCAATCCATTGAAATGCAAAAAGAATGGGACAAGGCGGTGCTGACAGTACCGGAGGTCGAACGCGTCTTTTCTCAAATTGGCACGCAAGAAATTGCTACTGACCCCATGCCGCCCTCCATGGCCGACGGCTACGTCATTATGAAACCTCGGCATGAGTGGCCGAATCCGCGTAAACCAAAGGCTGAGTTACTAGAAGATCTCGAACGCGCAGTAGATCACCTTTCAGGAAATGCTTACGAATTTACACAGCCAATTCAGATGCGTTTTAACGAGCTTATTGCTGGGGTGCGAAGCGATTTGGCAGTCAAGGTGTTCGGAGACGACCTAAACGTTATGCTTGCACACGGCGAGAAAATCGCTGCTATTCTTCGGAAAATTCGGGGTGCTGAGGACGTTAAGGTTGAACAGGTGAAAGGATTGCCATTGTTGACTATTGAACCAGACCGAGCTCAAATTGCTCGCTATGGTCTGAATATAGCCGAAGTGCAAGAAGTCATTGAAGCCGCTGTGGGTGGTGCAGCCGTCGGCCAAGTGTTTGAAGGAGATCGCCGATTTGACCTTGTCGTTCGCCTTCCTGAGGACGTGCGGCGCGACGTTGAAGCGCTGGAATTCCTCCCGGTTCCGCTTCCGGACAGTAAAGAAGATCGAGCGTCGGAGGTCGAGTTTGCTTCCTTCGCCCTCTCCGGTGATACCGATCCGGGTTACGTGCCGCTTGGTGCAATTGCCAAAATCAGCATTGCCGAGGGGCCGAACCAGATTAGTCGCGAGAATGGCAAGCGCCGTGTGGTGGTGCAGTCGAATGTTCGCGGACGGGACATAGGCTCCTTTGTGGCCGAAGCGCAGACGAACATTGATGCGAACGTGAAGCTGCCGGCCGGGTACTGGATGACCTGGGGCGGGCAGTTCGAAAACCTGATAGCCGCCAAAGAGCGTTTGCTGGTAGTGGTACCCATTGCGCTACTGTTGATCTTCCTGCTTCTGTTTGCCACATTCAACTCGCTTAAGGATTCGGCCCTTGTCTTTACCGGTATTCCCCTGGCCCTGACGGGCGGCATACTGACCCTGTGGTTTCGAGGCATTCCGTTGTCGATCTCAGCTGGCGTGGGGTTCATCGCCCTCTCAGGCATAGCCGTCCTCAATGGACTTATTATGATCTCATTTATCAACAAGCTTCGCGAAGAAGGCGTCAAGCTTGAGGACGCAATAAAACGCGGAGCGCTGACACGACTTCGTCCCGTGTTGATGACTGCCTTGGTTGCATCACTTGGCTTCGTGCCGATGGCGATAGCTACCGGCAGCGGGGCGGAAGTTCAGCGACCGTTGGCGACTGTCGTCATAGGCGGCATTCTGTCTTCGACATTCTTGACTTTGCTTGTGCTGCCGGCGCTGTATCGCATATTTCATCGCGATCAGGCCGAAGAGCACCAGGTGTCGAGTTCGACGCAGTCCTGAGGAATTAGGTCTGGCGATTCTGTTTGATGAAGTGTATAATGGATAGAACGGTCCGATGAAATGATAGGAGGAAATCCATGACCTGCGCCGTTCTGCAGTACTTCAGGCTATTTGCAGTTTGCCTCATGTGTCTATTTCTGGATGACTGTGCCGATCACAAGAACTCAACTGCAAGCCAGAAAGACGCTGTCGTGCCGATAGTGACGGCGGTATCGCCCGTGAATGGCGCTACCAGTGTATCGCGAAGAGCTTCCATTGGCATGCGTTTCAACACGACCATGGATACCGGTTCGGTGATGGGTGCATTTCACCTTGCTGGGGGTACCCAGATGGATCTCTGGATGGACTCGGTCGGGCATCACCAAGGCATGGGCGGCATGGGCATGATGGACATGGACCACATGATGCAGTGGCTGGACAGTATCCAGTACCCTGGACAGTGGCACTGGAACGGAGTTCGAGATAGTTGTTGGTTTGTCCCGGACTCGCTACTTCTGCCGAATGCAAATCATATGATCTACCTGTATGGAAGCATGCGGTCTCATGACGGCATGATGATGAACACGGACTCGATGTCCTACGGTGGTCCGATGTATCACTTTCATACGCAGCAGTAGGTGGGTAGAGCAGTTTGCAGAAGTAAGAATTCTGATCTCGAGGAGTAGAAAAGATGAAGAAGGAATTCGACTTAACCATTGAAACGGACAAGAGCGTGGATGATGCTGTTGCCGCTATTGAGACCGAGAGTCAGGAGGCGGGTTTTCGCGTGCTCCACATCCACGATGTCCAGGCAACGTTGGCGGCCAAGGGGTTCGTTCGCGAGCCGATGAAGATAGTGGAGATATGCAATGCCAAATTTGCGAACGCAGTGTTGAGCGTAGACCCGAGAATTTCGTTGATGCTACCCTGCCCAATCAGCGTCTATGCGGAAAAAGGACGTACCACTATTACGGCTCTACGCCCATCAGCCATGGTCGACTATTTCCCGAGTCCCGAGGTGGAGACCATTGCATTGGCAGTTGAGGAGCAGATTATCAAAATTGTGGAAAGCGCTCGATGAGTTGCTGTGGCGGCGTTGATAGAGGACTCGAGTTAGTATTGATTGTTTGAACAGCTACCGATACTATAATGACGTGGGAAAATAGCCCTACTGATTGGAAAAAAAACATGCTCCGACATTTTTCGCGCGGTTGCCTTAGAGTTCGGAACCATTCCGTTGTCATGTTGCTATTGTTGCTGCATGGCATGGCGTTTGGGTACCCAGCCGTAATTTGTATCGCGGAAAACGGAAAGGTCATTGTCAATGGCAGTTGCGCTGTAGTCAACTACTGCGAGCCTCAGTGCGAATCTATGGCGACAACCACATGTCTGACTTCTCGTGTTGGCGATGTAGAACACTGTGGCCCCTGTCACGACGTACTTGTGGGCCCGCTCCGGTCAAGCTGTGTTCTCATCCCGGTTGAAACTAAAGGTCTGTCTACCTTCCCTCACTCCCCATCAGGAATACAGATCAATAGTGCAGTTGCAGTGGAATATGTGGCCTCCTGCTCAAAAGTCACGATTCGATGCTTCCAAAATGCCACCAATCTTACTTTGGTGGCGCTCAGTACCACCAGACTACAGATCTGAACTCTTTAGCAAGATCCTTCGTTCGAACCATGGTTTCATGGTCTCGGGGATCTGTGTCCTCTATCACGGTACGCGGTAAGCATGCGTATCTGCGAAGTGATTTAAACCTGGAAGTAACAGGAGAAACATTATGCGAAAAATACTCGGGTTATTGATAAGCCTTATTTGGCTTCCGGTGATCTCATCGGCCGGGCCCAAGGTGGTAGTTCCGGAAAAGAGTTGGGATTTTGGCAATGTACCGCAGCACATTACGGTTTCACATGCCTATTGGCTGAAGAACGTCGGTGATGACACACTAGAGATTCTGAGCGTAAAGCCTGGCTGAGGTTGCACCAGCGCCCCGGTGGCGAAGAACACGCTGCCTCCGGGTGATTCCACGGTCGTGGAATTGATTTTTGATACTAAAGTCTATAAAGGGTTAACAAGCAAGAGTGCGACCATTCACACTAACGACACCACTCAGGGAAATCTGGCCATCGACTTCAAGGTCACGATCATTCCGGATCCAGATACGGTTTCGGTGGTAAGATGTTCGCCGAACCAGTTGAACTTTCCCGTAAGTGGAGGAATTCAAACGGTTACTGTCAAGAATCATGGCGCTTCTGCTGTCAGGATATTTTCGGTTGGCGTAGCGCGAGACGACATGAAAGTGAGTATTGATGACGAACAACTCGCCCCCGGTGCGGAAGGGAAGATATCCTTTGCGTGGGGCGGCGGGACGCTCAAGCAGGGCATCAAGCACGTTGCCACGTTTGCGACGACTGACCCTTCGATGCCGCGCTTTTCCATTTCGTATGTAGTCGCAGGCACAGAGCCATTCCCTGTCGAGCCGACTCCTGTTACAGTAACACCGACAGATCAAACACAGACTGCCAAGCATGAACATAACAAACCTGAATCTAAGGGTGTGGATCCGATCAAAAGTCCTGGGTCAGTCAAAGCCTCATCGGCGCCTTTGGTTAATCCAGTTAGGGTAGGACCGCTCATTACCTCCGACCCAACAACGGATTCGGCTGTGAACCAAGCGCCAAGTACTCCTAAGTGGGAACTAAAGCTACCTCCACCACTGCCGTCCAAAGTTGTTCCAAAAACCCCCGCATCACCGACGGCTCCGGGCGTGAATCCTACTCATGGCCAGCCAAACCACCGGTGTGATATCCCCGTTGGCTCTCCGCTCAATTCGCCGGTGGGGACTCCAAACGTCTCACCGCCTAATGCGCCAGCTCAGACCACACCGACTGTAACGGCTCCCGGCATGAATCCACCTCATGGCCAGCCAAACCACCGGTGTGACATTTCGGTTGGGGCACCGCTTAATTCGCCAGCGCCGAAACCTGTTGAAATAAAGAAGGATTCATCGAAGAAAGCCCCTTAACGTAAGACGCCGACTCCGCAATCGCTTACGTCTCGCGGTTCACAGCATAGGAAGCTCGGAGGGAAGGCCCGACATCTTATAGTAACGACACAACCTGAGGCATGTCGCGATGTCATTCTGACATCGCGACGCTTCTGGCAGTTGCTAGCCGTCGACGACCGACCTGAAACATGATATATTGAGGTTAAGTATGAGTATACCGCAAGACGGGCGCGCCGAAAATGCCACGGCCACACTTTTTGTATCCAATATGGATTGCAACGACGAAGTTGTCCTGGTCGAGCAGGCCCTCAAACGCCTGCCCGGCGTGACGAAGTGGCAACCCAATCTGATGACTCGAGAGGTGGCAGTGTCATTCGATCCGACTGAGGTGACGATGGAACAAATCACTAGCGCGGTGTGCGCTGCCGGGCTGAAAGCGTCGGTGCGACAATCTGAGAGGGTTGTTGAATCGAAGAGAAGCTGGTGGACGCCACAGTTAGTCGCGCTTGCTCTCAGTAGTTTGTTCGTGATTATTGGCTTCGGCTTGGAGTTCTTCGGTACTCCACATACGGCTGTACAAGTGTTCTTCGGGGCAGCCATCATCATTGGCGCGTACTTCCCAGCGAAGATGGGTATTTTGGCGCTGCGGACGCTCACGATAAACATTCGCCTGCTCATGGTTGTGGGCGCTGCCGGAGCGGTCGCGCTCGGACTCTGGGAGGAAGCAGCTTTGCTTGTTGCAATCTATTCGCTGGGCGATGTACTCGAGGCCTACGCGGTCGATCGTGCGCGCGGAGCAGTTCGAGCCCTCATGGAATTAGTCCCCAAAGAAGCCCTCGTACGTCGAAATGGAACTGAACAGGTTCTGCCAATCGACCAAGTACGCGTTGACGACACGGTCATTATTCGACCAGGAGAAAAGATCCCGATCGACGGCGTGGTTTCGACAGGGGAATCCTATGTCGATACGTCGGCGATTACCGGCGAACCGGTACCGGCACATTTAACGGTCGGCGGCGAGGTTTACGCGGGGACAATCAATCAGAAAGGTTCGTTGGAAATCAGGGTGACGAAGCTGGCGGCCGATACGACGCTCGCGCGGATCATTCATGCGGTCGAAGTGGCTCAGACTCGAAAATCGACCTACCAACGTTTTGCCGAACGGTTTGGTCGCACCTATACACCCGCCATGTTTGCACTGGCCGTCGCCGTAGCGCTGGTTCCGCCGCTGGTATTTCATGCCCCCTGGAACGAGTATATTTACCGTGGGCTGGTAGTGCTAGTTGTATCGTGCTCGTGCGGACTTGCATTGGCAGTTCCTGTATCCGTGATTGCCGCTATTGCGACTGCTGCACGCCGCGGGGTACTGTTCAAAGGCGGCGCCCACGTGGAAGCAGCCGCTAATCTAAGGGCTATTGCTTTCGACAAGACCGGTACGCTCACTCACGGGCGGCCGGAAGTAACAGACCTGAAAACGTTCAATGGCTTATCAGAAAGAGATATCCTCATTATCGCCGCGAGTATCGAATCTCGCTCAGAACATCCGTTGGGAGAGGCAATCGCAAACAAGGCGCGCGTTGACGGCCTGACTTTGATACTAGGGGTTAATGATTTCCGCTCCATCACCGGTCAGGGCGTCGCCGCCCGACTCAACGGCACGACGTACCGAATCGGCACCGAACGATTGCTCAACACCAATAGTGTTCACCTTTCGCCAGAGCAGGTTGCTGTTGTCGAACAGCTCCGTGAGGAAGGCAAAACGGTGGTTCTGTTGTCCGACGAAGATAAACTACTCGGTGCAATTGCAATCGCCGACCGGTTGCGGCCGCAGGCCAAGGAAACTGTCAACGCGCTCAAAGCGGCTGGATTGTCTGTCATTATGCTCACCGGCGATAACCGGCACACGGCGCAAGCGATCGCCGGTCAGGCCGGTATAGAAGAATACTATGCCGAACTATTGCCCGAGCAGAAGGTCGAGAAAGTTGGACAGATTGGAGAGCGCTATGGTGCGGTCGGCATGGTGGGCGACGGTATCAACGACGCGCCGGCACTAGCCTCGGCGGCCGTCGGCATAGCAATGGGCGGTCGCGGCACCGATATTGCGAAAGAAACCGGCGACGTCGTGCTGATGTCGGATGACCTCACGAAAATTCAACTGGTGGTGGATTTAAGTAAGCGAGCTGTGCGCAACATGCGACAGAACACCGTGGCGTCCCTGGCCATCGTTATCTTCCTGGTCCCGGCCGCACTTATGGGCTGGATTGGCCTCGTGCCTGGATTGCTACTCAATGAAGTGAGCGCCCTGTTAGTGATTGCGAACGCCCTGCGGCTGCTCCGGTAATTCAGGATGCTCTCTAACGCAAGAAGATAAGCCGCAACAAAAGCGTCACAATTTGGTCACGATGCCACGTAACCCATTGTACCACAACGCGAGTCGGGGGGTTCGACTATTTTGGGAGTTAAGGGACTGTCATTCTGGTGGTTATAGCCCAATTTGGGCATGACCTTGGGCTGCAAATCGGCCTGTTCTGCCACCGAATTTGTGACAAGGCTTGGGGACAGCCCAACAAATCAGTCCGCCCTCACTTTCGAGGTATCAACTATACTAGTCTGAAGGGGGAAGGTCACCGGTGCTAGGGGCCCACAAGAGCATTACCAGACCCGACCTTACGGTCGAGTCCGGTGTGTGTGATGGCTCTACGTTGTCGTGATAAGTGTCAAATCACTGCAGTGTCAACCGGTGTGGTCTCGATCGCCGAGTGTTTGACCTCTTTGTGCCACTTATACAGCAGGTAAATAGCGGGGTAGACCAAGAGTTCCATGATGAAGCTCGTACCGAGTCCTCCAACCAATGGCGCCACAACTCGCTTCATCATGTCGGCCCCAGTGCCCGTACTCCACAGAACCGGAATGAGGCCGAGGGCAGCGCAAGCTACAGTCATAAGCTTCGGCCTGATCCTTTTGACGGCACCGTGAATGATTGCTTCTTTGAGATCTGACATGTTGCGCAGGCGACCATGCGCCTTGGCATCATCGTAGGAAAGGTCGAGAAACAGTAGCATGAATACGCCGGTCTCGGCGTCAAGCCCCATCAGCGCGATCATACCGACCCAGGTGGCAATGGAGACGTTGTAGTCCAGCAGGTATAGGAACCAAACTGCACCAACCACCGAGAAGGGGACAGCCAACATCACCACAAAGGTCTTAAACGTGCTCTTGGTGTTCATGTAGAGCAATAGCCAGATTAGCAGGATCGCCACGGGAATCACAATTTTCAGGCGTTCGCGCACGCGTACCATGTTCTCCCACTGACCGCTCCAGATTACCGAGTAACCAGTTGGAAGCGTCACGTTCTTCTCAACGGTCGCTTTGGCCTCTTCGACATACCCCCCGACATCGCGGTCGGCAATGTCTACAAAGACATAGCCAGCCACCATGCCGTTCTCGTTTCGGATCATAGCGGGACCTGAAAGCAGGGAAATGGTCGCCAACTCATTCATTGGCACTTGAACTCCGCCTTCAACGGGCACCAAAACCCGCTCAAGTTGATCGAGCTCGGACCTGAGGTCGCGCGGATAGCGAAGGTTAATACTATAGCGCTCGCGCCCTTCAATGGTGGTTGATATTGATTCTCCACCGATGGCGGTCATGATTACCATATGCAGATCGTCAACGGTCAACCCATAGCGCGCCAACTGATCACGCCGAGGTTCGATGTCGACGAAATACCCTCCGGCCGCTCGTTCAGCAAAGATACTTCGGGTGCCGGGGACTTGGCGAAGAGCTGCTTCAATGGTGGCGCCCGCCTCCTGAATTTTAACAGGATCCGCACCAAGTATTTTGATCCCTACCGGAGTCCGGACACCGGTCGACAGCATATCGATTCGTCCCTTAATTGGCATAGTCCAGGCGTTGACGTTGCCGGGGAACTGGATTGCCTTGTCAAACTCGGCAATCAGCTCTTCGTAGGAGATGTGTTCCGGCCAAATGTGGCCGAGGACTGTTCTTAACCATCCTGGTGCCCAGTTAGAGAACCAACGATCTTTCGCTCGCCATTCCTTCATCGGCTTAAGCGACACGGTGGTTTCCATCATGGAGAAGGGAGCTGGATCAGTAGATGTCTCTGCCCGGCCGGCCTTGCCGAAGACCCTCACGACTTCTGGGAATGAACTCAATATCCGATCCTGTTTTTCCATGAGCCGCTGTGCTTCAGTAACGGACAGACCGGGAGGGGTTGTCGGCATGTAGAGAATCGTACCCTCATAGAGGGGCGGCATGAACTCCTGTCCCAGCTTAAAATAGACCGGCACGGCGCTGGCTACGACTAATACGGCCAAGATTATGGTCGTCTTAGGATTCTCAAGCACCCACCGGCAGGGTCTTTCATAAAGACGAAACAGCAACCTGCTGACCGGATGCTTTTCTTCAGATACGTAGCGACCTACGAGTACAGATGTGGCGAGCTTGGCCAGCGGTTTGGGGCGAAAACTGAAGGGCTCAATTCGCGCAAAAAGCATTCGCACTGCTGGATCCAGCGTAACCGCCAAGAACGCGGCGAGCGCCATGGCCAAAGTTTTGGTCCAGGCCAAGGGTGTAAAGAGCCGCCCTTCCTGGCCAACCAACGTAAAGATCGGCAGGAAAGAAACCGCGATCACAGCAAGCGAAAAGAAGACGGCCGGTCCCACTTCTTTAAGGGCGTTCAGGCGCACATCGTAGAAGCTACCAGGCCGGCCCCTCTCCTGCCACAACTCAATCTTCTTGTAGGCATTCTCCACCTCCACGACCGCTCCGTCCACGAGGACACCAATTGAGAGAATAATTCCGGCGAGGCTCATGATATTGGCCGTGATTCCCATGAAATACATGGGAATGAAGGCCAACAGCACTGAAACTGGGATGGTTATAATTGGTACCAGGGCCGACGGGAAATGCCATAAAAAGAACAAGATGACGCAACTCACAATTATCGATACTACAATCAGCTCGCCTATCAAGTTGTCGATTGACTCATTGATAAGTGTCGAACGATCATACACCGGGACGACTTCCACGCCCTCTGGCATGGACGGCTTCATCTCCGATAGCTTTTTCTTTACGCGTTCTATGACATTAAGCGCGTTTTCTCCGTGACGCATAACAACGATGCCGCCCACGGCGTCGCCGTCGCCATTCAAGTCGGACACGCCACGTCGGATCTGAGGTCCCAGTGTCACGGTCGCAACATCCTTGAGTTTCACGGGCGTTCCGCCCGTGGACTTGACGGCAATTTCCTCAAGAGTTCCTGTGCTTTTCACATACCCTCGTCCCCGCACCATGAATTCCTTGCCGGACCATTCGATAAGTCGTCCGCCGACCTCATTGTTGTTTCGCTTGATCGCCGTGGCCACGTCCATGAGCGATACTTTGTAGCTCTGCATCAGCGCCGGATCGATTACCACTTGATATTGCTTTTGGAATCCGCCTATGCTCGCGACTTCAGAAACCCCGGGAAGACTCTGCAAGGCGTACCGTAGGTACCAGTCTTGGTACGTTCTGAGCTCGGCCAAATCATGCTTGGCGGAACTGTCCACCAAAGCATATTGGTACACCCATCCTACGCCGGTGGCATCGGGGCCTATGGCAGGAGTCACATCGGGTGGAAAGCTCCCGCTGATCTTGGAGAGGTATTCCAGCACCCGACTCCGCGCCCAGTAAATATCGGTACCGTCTTCAAAGATGACATAGACGTAGGAAAATCCAAAATCGCTGAATCCGCGGACAGCCCTTACTTTTGGTGCACCCAAAAGCGCAGTGATAATCGGATAGGTCACCTGATCTTCGATGATATCGGGGCTCCGATCCCAGCGCGTATAGACAATGACCTGTGTGTCCGACAGGTCGGGAATGGCGTCCAAGCGTATGTGCCCTAGTGTCTGGAAAGCGTAGATCACGGCCGCCGCAAAGAACAAGATGACGAGCCAGCGATTGACGGCGCTGAACTCGATTACTCGACTGATCAAGCCGTGCTTTGATAGTGCTTCCGTATGATCGGATGATGATGGTGGTTTCATATTAAATCATATCTCCAGTTTGTCGCTTTGACCGTCAGTGTCCTTCGTGGCCAGACGGAGCAACTCCCGCCTTTTTCTGCGTCAGAGCCGCGCGAGCGGCTTGAAGCGACGACTCACTGTCAATGAGGAAATTGGCCGATGTGACGACAGAATCTCCTTCGTTGAGCCCCGAGAGCAGTTCATAATAATCGCCGCTCCGCTCTCCCAGTTGTATTTCGACGGCCTCGAGCTGTTGGCCTGCCCCCTGCCGAAACGCCAGCGTTTGGTTGCCGGTGAAGATAATAGCCGAGGTCGGCACCGTGAGCTTCTGACCGATATCGTGCTCAAGTCTCGCCGTAGCGAACATCTGCGGTTTGAGTAACTGTTCCCGATTGTCAACCTCCAGTCGCGCGCGCATAGTGCGCGTTTCAGGATCGAGAGTAGGAGTCACAAATGTGACGCGTCCACGAATCGTCTTACCCGGCAATGCGGGCAACGACAGATCTACGGACATCCCTATCGCTACATGCGGCTGGTCGGACTGGTAGATATCCGCGTCGGCCCAGACCTTGGTAAGGTCTGCAATTACGAGCAGTGGCTCACTAGACATCACCTTTTGACCTGGCAATACATTTCGCTCAATTACCCAGCCGCTCGATGGGGCATACAGTGTCAGGTATTTTTCAACCCGCTTCGTCGATTCCAATCGATTGATCTGGTCATCCGATATGTCCCACAACTCTAGGCGCCGTCGCGCCGCCGCCACCAGGCGATCGCCACCTTTTCGGACGTCGGCGCCGCCCGAAGCCAATTGGGCCTGTGTCGACAAAGCCGAGAGATATTCCTCCTGAGCTGATACCAGTTCCGGGCTATAGATAGTCAAGAGCGGTTCTCCCTTCCTGACAGCCTGACCGATTGTGGCGACAAATAATTCGCCCACCCATCCCTCAACTTTGATAGTCACTCGGACCTGGCGGGTCTCATCGACTACTATCTTAGCCGAAGTTCTCACTTCACGTATGAGGTGTCTCATTTCGACGGCACCCAGTCGCAATCCAAGTCTCCTGCGTTGCACATCATTGATCGATACAGAAGCTCGACCAGGGACTTGCGACTCGTCGGAACTGGACTCGTGCTCTTCCATCGGTACAAGGTCCATACCGCAAATGGGACAGGAGCCCGGTGCATCCCTGATAATTTCCGGATGCATCGGACAGGTGTACTGGGTTGCTTGTGTCGCTCTTTCGGAGTCGTCCTTGGGCTTTTCCATCGGTACGAGGTCCATTCCGCAGATGGGACAGGAGCCAGGCGCATCCCTGATGATCTCCGGATGCATCGGGCAGGTGTATTGCGTGACTTTGTTTACTGAGCCGCCGCTGGACTGCCACGGGCCAAAGGTGCGGAGCAGGAATGCCCCCGCCAGGACCGCGACCAGGATCGCACCTACTACGATCAGCGTCCTGCGCATTCCTGGACGCCGCCCCGCCGCAGAGGCAGATCGACCAACATCGGCTGAATCATCTTGTAGTTGCATGTATAGTTCTCCTTATTATTGTTCACGAAATAGTTCACGACTCATGGCCGCTGGCCCCGGAACGCCCCGGACATCAACTCGAGACCAGTGGCCCGTTCAAGTCGCGCCAGCTCCATGCCGAGCTGGCCTTCCGCCATCGCTGTAGCAACGCGAGTATCAAGGAGGAAGCGCTCGCTTTCCAAAAGCTCCAGAAAACCAACGCGGCCCGTGCGGTAACCTGCTTCACTGGCGCTGAAGCGCGCTCCCGCCTGGGGGATTAGCGAATTTTTGTATAACGCATGGGTGCGCTGGGCCGATTGCGCGCGAAAGTAAGCCGATTGTACGTCTGTAGAGGTCTGGCGCTCCGATGCTTCAAGCGCCAGTCTAGCTGATTCCACCATCTTTGTCGCTTCCCGCACCCCGGCCTTGTATTTGCCACGCCACATTGGCAAGTCAACGCTTAGCTGAAACATCAGCAGGTTGTCCATTCCACGAAGAGTACGATACTCCAGTCCGAGTCGATAGTCCGGCCAGAATTCCTTGTTCATGAGCTTTCGCTGTGCCTCGCCGCGCTCAATGTCGATGCGGGCCTTTGAGATTTCCGGGCGACTCTCACGTGCATACCCGAACAAATCTTCTAGACTAAAGTTTAATTCTTGCGGCGGTTCACTTATCGCTATCGCAAGCGGAGATTGTGTCGGCCGATTGAGCAACTGATTCAATTGTGCCTTAAGGGTTGCCTCCTGCTGTTCAAGGTCATACAACTGTACTTGGAGCATGGAGATCTCCGACTGGGCCTTGAGCACATCCTGCTGGGTCACTTCGCCCACCTCAAATTTGGTCAACGCAACAGTCTCAATTTGCCTGAGCAGGGCTTCTTGGTTGCGCGTAATAGCCAGTGAACTCTGTATGGAGAAGAGGTCAAAATAAGTCTCCTTGACCATAAGGATGACATCCTGAGCCATGGTCTGATACTCATACCCCATTGCCTCGGCTTCTTTAGCGGCTATTTGACCTCTCAATCCGCGCTTTCCAAACCAAGGGAATTCTTGCTCGAGCTCGAAATTCTTTTCCTCCTTGCCCAAGGGGAAACCGTCTCCAGCTTTGTTCATGCCTCTGTATGAAAACATAGGATTGGGCAATGCCCGCTCCTGCGCTGGACGCTCCTTCAGTGCATCCCACATGGAGTAAAGAGAACGAAGCGAAGGGTTCTGCTCTCGTGCTTCCTTTACCACCTGATCGAGGCTCATTACGGAGTCCGTTCCACCGGACTGCGCACGACTAGTGGTTGCCAAAGCGATGAAGCCCGCACAGGCGACCACTAAAAGCGCAATGCGGCAAGACGGTCGCGCAATCCGGGTCTGATCCGGCCTCTTCCAAACTGGCAAACGGTGACTCCCCGTTCGGGGCGATTTGTCCTCTAATGACAACGGGTGGCTGGTCGGTGCCGTGCGTTGACCTGCGCCAGCCATCCTGAGAATTCGAAAAATCTCGACACGGCTACTTCTCTGTTCAAACATATCAAGAAACTCCTTCAACCGTTACACTCCGGATCGGTCACTCTGCGGAACTGTATCAAACCGTTTCACTTTGACATATCCCAAATTTCTTCATTCGATAAATGAGAATGTGGCGCGGAATCCCCAGGTATATGGCGGCCTTGGTCCTATTCCATCCGAATTTCTCAAGGGCACCGATGATGAGCCGCTTTTCGGCTTCATAAAAGGTGACGTGCTCATCGCTTTCAGTTTTAGCCGTCTTCCACTCGTCACTCTCAGCCATACCAAAATCGGCCGGCAGGTCATCAAGTGTCAACTTATCTGATCTTCTCAGTATTGCCATGCGTTCCATCAAATTTTCCAGTTCGCGAACATTGCCCGGCCACAGATGCATTTTCAAAACCTTCATGAGATTTCCTGGTACGCTAACGGGGCGATCCGGCACAAATCGGTCGAGAAACGTCTTCACCAGGAGCGGAATGTCTTCACGACGATCTCTCAGGGGTGGCACGGACAAAGGAATGACATTTAGGCGGTAAAAAAGGTCCCCCCTAAATTGACCAGCGGTTACTCGTTCACGTAGGTTCACATTTGTGGCTACTACTACCCGGACATCGACTTCCAGTCGCTTTTCTGAGCCGACCGGCTCGATAACGCGTTCC
>JBATNE010000041.1:0-1927 GCA_049290195.1 Candidatus Zixiibacteriota bacterium | reverse complement strand
GATATAAGTAGTATAAATTTATGATAATGAAGCTAATTCTTTTAAAGCGAGCTGGTTATTTATAAACAAAACTGCCTTAATTCCTGAAGCACTCGCAGCTTTAATGTTTTCTTGATTATCATCTAGGTACAAAATCTCTGTGGTTTTTACCCCAATCTTATCTGCAATTAGCTTATATGTTGAAGGTTCTTTTTTACTTACCCCAAGCTTCTTTGCAGAAAATATTTCTTTAAAGGTAGGTTTTAAAAAGGGCTGTAGTTCGGGCGCTTCTTGAATTGATTCGCTAGTTAAAATATATAAATCTAATTTTTTAGTAAGCGATTGATAAAAATCTAGTAATTCTTTGTTTAATTCAAAACTTTCAAAAAAATCAAGATCACCTTTTTTCAAAAGTTCTCTATATTTTTCGTTTAAACTTCCTGTAAAATTCTTGTCTTTCGGAAACAACAATACACGAGAGAAGTCAGAAACCAGTGCTTTTATCATTTGTTTAGTATAACAAAACCTAGTTTAGTATCAGTGGCTCACTACCAATCGTTCTGACCATATGACCATTAACAACTACAGCACTGTCATCGCTAAGACCATATACTTTAGCGTCGAACTTATCAATTGCTTGTTTAAATTTTTCTTTTCTTTCAGGAAATTCCGGAGAGTCTAAGTGGGGAATTATTGAAAAGTCTACCAGCTCTAGATATCGGTCAACCCCATACTCCACTTGATGACCGTATATTATCTCGTATGCGTTAGTTGGTATGCGCTTACCAATAACCATAGAACCAGCACTGCTGCCAACGTAAACCTTATTCTTCAAAAGTTCTGGTAGGAGTTTATCAAAACCCGACTTTTCATATACGCTCATCAAATAGTCTGTATCTCCACCTAAAACGAATATGACGTCTTTATTAGCTAGACGTTCCTCGATCTGTTTTATGGAAAGAGCAAGTAAATCAACTATGTCTACTTCGGAGGAAAAATTGTCAAAAACTGAATGTAAATTTTGCAAAACCCACCTTTTATCGCCTTTTTCTACGGCAAATGCTTCGTTGATAATGGCGACTGTGATTTGATCTTGAGGCTTACCAACCAAGTCTACGCATGCCTGAACGGAATCGTTCATTTTAAAACCTTCAGAGCACAGAACTAATCTCATATTTAAAAGTATATCAGTAGTTACTAAACTGGGGTTAAAAATCGCTGATTATTAGTTTTTTCATTTGCATCATTTTGGCGAAGGCGTTTGGTTTTTGCATTAGTTCACCCATGTTTTCCGGAACGATTTGCCAGCTTAGCCCATATTTGTCTTTACACCAGCCACATTGAGCTGATTCAGGAACGCTAGATAGTTTTTCCCAGAAATAATCTATTTCTTCCTGATCTTTGCAAGACACTGCAAAAGAAATTGCTTCGCTAAACGTAAATTCTGGTCCAGCATTGATAGCTACAAATGGTTGGTTGTTAAGTTCAAACTCGACTGTTAAAACTTTTCCAGCTAAATCGAGTTGAAAGTCTGCAAGACCTTCCTCAATACTATTTGGGTAGCATTCTGTAGAATTAATTTTACTATTAGGGAATACCGATATGTAGAAATCCACAGCTTCTTTAGCGTTGCCGTTGAACCATAGATTTGGAGTGATACTTTTTTGCATGTTTATCCTTAATTATTCATTGTTTTTCGTCGTATGTTTCGTGGTGACCTTGCGATTCAGGGTCAATGTAGCCTATTAATTTTACTATATCATTGTCGTGGTCATAACCGTCGGGGTAGTAAAATTGCTGATTCCCGGTCTTTTCTTGGTTGCATGATACTGGATGTGCGTCACGATATTCTTTTGACAATATAAAATCATCGCGCGACGAGGCGCCTCGTTCTTTATAGACTGCAAAAACTTCGTCAGTCATAACATTAAAATACGATATATAGTGG
>JBATNE010000040.1:0-91615 GCA_049290195.1 Candidatus Zixiibacteriota bacterium | reverse complement strand
GCATACAACTCCGGCGAGAAGACGTCTCCGCAGATCAATAGCGCAATCCGAGTATCCTGGACATCCAGAATTACTCCTCTGTCTCCGGCAGATATTCCATTGGCCAGTTCGCCTGGAACCGGCCGACGCTTGCGATAACTTCCCACTATGGTTCCACTATCGATGACATAGCAGGTGTTGAACAAGCGGTCGTCGTCGGGTTCGACAACGGTTCCGGCCACTAGGCAAACCGACAGCTCTTCGGACAGTTTGGTGAGGTAATCGATATTTTCCTGAAAGGACAGTCCGGCACGCCGGAAATCGGTGGTCGCCTGATTTATCAGAAAATACTCCGGCAAACAAACGAAATCGGGCCGCTGTCTGAGAATGTGCATCTTCTCTTCGAGCGACAATTTCTCGCCAAGGTTCGCCTGAACGGCGACTATCTTAATCAACATGCATTCATTTCCATGTGTCCAACAAGTATTCCTTGTACGGCAAGCGTCGTCAGAAGTTTGCGTTGTACCGCAAAGTTACATTGAGAAATGCGTGAGGATTGAGACCAGTAAGTAAGGCAATGGCTCCGACTATAGATTGGTATAGTTCGGTCCTTCGCCACCCTGAGGAGTCACCCACCGAATGATCTGGTACGGGTCGGCAATATCACACGTCTTGCAATGAACGCAATTGGACGGCGTTAGTTCCAGCTTCAGCTTCCCGGGACGCTCACTGTCTTCCACCATATTGTAGACGCTGGCGGGGCAAAAATGCTGACACGGATTGCCGTACTCCTGGGTACATCTCGTGTTACAAATGTCATAGTCAGCTATGACCAAATGCGACGGTTGGTGTTCTTCATGCATCGTGCCCGACTTGTAGACATCGGTCACTTTGTCGAATGTGTACTGATTATCCAGCTTTACTTCGGTCTTGACCGGAGTATGTCCAAACTTGGCGGCATAGTCCTGAATTTTGAGCATGTACTGGTTGTCTTTACCATGTTCTTCCCTGTCAGTAAGTCCACGTCCACCAGTCACCATTTGCAGTCCGGCGCTGAATATTCCCGCGTACAATCCGTTCTTGAATCCTGAATGGAAATTGCGCGAACCCCAGAGTTCTTCCCGTACCCAGCTCTTTTCGTACCGAGCGCCGTATCCGCTCAGCATCTCGCGGGAGAAGTCCTGTTTCTGAACGCACTCAAACAGTGTCTCGCCGGCCATTTTGCCGGCTTTGATGGCGGTATGGATACCTTTCAGACGGCGCGGATTAAGCATTCCGGCGGAATCACCGCACAACATGAGACCATCGTGGTACAATTTGGGAACGGCATAATAGCCTGCAACCGGTATGGTCTTGGCGCCATAGTGCAACATAGTGCCGCCTTCAAGGATGCGGCGCAATACGGCGTGAGTTTTGTATCGCTGAAATTTCATGTGCGGATCGTTTGTGGGATCGGGGGAATCAAGTCCGACGCAGTATCCCACTGACACGAGCGTATCGTTCATGCCGTAAACCCAACCACCACCGTACTCAGACGTCGGCTGCGGCCAGCCCATGGTGTGAATCACTTCCCCGGCCTTTATTCGACCGACTGGCACTTCCCACACTTCCTTCACGCCGGTCAGATAGGATTGGGGAAGACAGTCTTTTGTAAGCTCGGGAATCTTTTCAAACGCGTGACGCGTGAGCGAGCCGTGAACGCCCTCACACAAGACAGTAACTTTTGCATGAATGAGCGAGCCGGGTTCGAAATTCGGCTTCTGCGAACCATCTTTATCCAGCCCCAGATCAACCGTCTGCACTCCCTTGACGACACCGTCTTCCACCAAGAGATCATATCCAGCGAGACCGGCGTAAATATCAATACCGAGGGCTTCGACTTGTTGCGCCAGCCATCCGGTTAATTTATTGAGAGAGACGACGTAGTTGCCGTGGTTCTGGAGCGGAGGGGGTGTAATGGGGGCTTTGATCGCCCCATTTTCTTTGAGATAATAGATCGAGTCTCCGGATACCGGAGCTTCCAGGGGAGCACCCTTCTCTTTGAAATCGGGAATCAGTTCTGCCAGTCCGCGCGGATCCATGACGGCCCCCGAAAGCGCATGCGCGCCTACATACGAGCCCTTATCCATGAACATGATTTCGGGTCGGGGAAGATCTGGATTTGCCTGGAGAAGTTGTCCGAGCCGATAGGCGACCGCCAACCCGGCCGGGCCGGCGCCGACTATCAGAATATCTGTTTCGATGACATCACGATCGATTGCCATACCACTCCCTTGAGCTTGTTGCCCTGAAGATACACACTCTTCACGAGCGGGCAACAACCAAATGGTCAGAGGCTACTTGTTGGCACCGGCCGGTTGGTGCTGACCAACGCCGTTTTCGCGATCATCATCATTGGGCTTGCCGTTCATGCTGATTTGCAGCATTTCGGCGATTTTGCGTTTATCGCAGCCGATGGTAAATAGACGATTGTTGCGAATAATAGGTCGACGCAATAGCGTATAGTCTTCCGCTATCAGCCTGATCATTTCATTGCGAGTCGGGGACTTCTTGTCCATCTCATGTTTGGCATACGTTGCCGACATGGGATTCAAAAAGTGATCAATATGAACGTGACCAATCAGCTTATCTATCTCGACGACGGACAGCGGCTGCTTTGACAAATCACGAACATCGAGCAGAACGCCGGCGTTTTCGATGAATCGACGGGTATCCGCACATTGCTCATCCTCACCCCATGTGAGATAAGTTGCGCGCTTGAGGGGCATATATCCTCCTTAGGATTCCTCATACAAAGCACCGTGGGGCAACCACGGCGCACAAATTACGAAACTGTACTGACGATCTGAAAATGGAATGCCATTCTCACAGATACTGCGAAATTCAATCCGCAAGCCGGATGAATTTTGAGCCGCAATAAATCGGGTTCGAAGCAGTTATTGTCAATATAAATCTCTTTTTTCATTTGGCAAGCAACCTTATTACGAGCCGAAGAAAATATCTCAACCAAATTTGTATGGATTGCAGCCGGCTTCTGTGGCACTTCCGGCGCAACGCTTCGCGCGGTGCGGCATAGAGGAGCAAATTGCGTTCGGAAGAAACCCCAGAAAAGGTATCGGTAAATCGGCGCCGATCTTAATGTGCTTGCTATAGCCTTATAACGAACGGGCAATAGAGATGTTCCGAGAAAGTATCAGCGTACGTAGATTCGTTCGGCGAGCGGTGACAATTCTGTACTTTTTCGCAGACTTTGCGGCAGCTACACCAGAACATAGATATCGTCGCCGTCTATTTCGACCTCATATCTTCTCAGCTTCATTCCGGGGCGCCCGAGACACTCGCCGCTATTCAAATCATATTGCCACCCGTGCCAGCTGCAGGTCAGAATCCCGTCGACGACATTGCCATTCGCCAGCGTTGCCTTCATATGCTTGCAGTCGCCCTCAATGGCATAGAGCGTTCCGGCGACATTGAAGACGGCGACACGCCGGGCGAGAATTCTCTTTTCCAGTGAACGACCGGGGGGTAACTCAGAGAGCTTCCCCATTCTGATTCGATTCATGGCTCAAGCTCCGCCAGCGAACAAATAGTCCATACCGGGAATCTTGCGCTTCGAACCGAGGTAATCAAGAAGAAACGGATATTGCCGTCGTATTAAGCCGCGTCAGACGAAACGGCCGACAGAGAGCGCGGTGAACCGGTTTCCTTTTCAAAGCCATCGGCTTCCGTCAAAGTACGGCGACGACGTTCGTACATGCTGAGCCCACCGCCGAGAAACGCAATGATCGCGCCCAACCAGAACATCAAGATGAGCGGTTTCTTGCTCACTTCAACGATGATCGTGGCTGGAGAGGCCTGGCCGGCGGCGACAAAATCACCCATAAGCTTGAGCACAACGCCGCCGTCTTCGGGACGAAGACCGGCTATCAAGGCAGTAGCGCGGCCGTTATCAAAGGTCGCGGGGGTCGGGGTGACTTCACGGCCCGAGACACTCAGAGTCGGTGAGATGTCTTCGGACTTGCCGTCGTACGCCACCGTTATCAGGGCCGATGCCGACATAGCGCTGTCGGACCCATGATTAGGAACGTTAAATCGATTGAAGGTAAGAGTATACTTATCCATCGTCTGGCTCTCCCCTTTTTTCAGGAAGATCGAGCCTGGATCATCGGATGTCGGCCGGTCGATAGAGACAGGCGCGAGATACAGATCATACGCCAGGTGGTTCTTGACATGGGGCTTCTTCATCACCCCTTCGGCGTTCTTGGGAAACTCATGCGGCAATAGCGCCACATACGAACTTCCGTCGTCGTCGGTGACGTTTATATGGCAGTCAAACCCTTTGGGAGAGTCCTTGATATCAACGAAATCCAGAGTATGCCCCATCACTGCTACCGGCTGGTTCTGAATGAGGGTAACCTGTTCTTTTGTCTCAAAACCGTTGGCAACCGCAGCTCCGGTGATGGCCATGGCCAGGCCGACGTGAGACAAATATCCCGGAAGGAGGTTTCCGTTTCGCAGGGAGTTGATAAAAACGTAGCTGTTTACTACAAATGACCAGGCGGCCGTTCCGAACAAGGCGAGATAGATTACTTGATGGGTGAATCCGGTGATGGCAAGAGTGGCTATCGTCAGTGCGCCGACAGACGAACCAATGATGAGCAGTTTCTTCTTGGCTACTCCCTCGTTCCAGCGATATACCGGGAAGAGCGCTGTGAGAAGAAGTATCGCCACAGCGATAGGTGTCATGGTTGAAAAATAGTACGGCTGCCCGACGTTGGATGCCTTTTCAGCCAGGCGGGTGATGAGCGGCGCCGAAGTTCCCAGCATCACCAGCCAGCCACCGAGGAAAAGAATCAGGATGCCAAGGGTGACCAGATATGACCGGGAATTAATCTTGGAAAACGACTTCTCAGGATTGATGTCTTTCCATCGGTAGATCAGCCAGAAAGATCCCAGCCCTATGAAGAAGAACAAACCACCTATGAGGAATGCGTTAATCCCCAGATCGACAAAAGAGTGAACTGAGAAATCAGCCAGAACGCCCGATCGCGTCAGGAACGTTCCATACAGGACCGACCAGAAGGTCAGGCAAACGGCGAACAATGAGAAACGCATCATCCCGCGCCGCTGGCGCTTGATAAACAGTGAGTGCACCTGTGTCGTCAGGAAAAGCCACGGGATCAACGACGAATTCTCCACCGGATCCCAGGCCCAGAATCCGCCCCATCCGAGCGTCTCATACGCCCAGTAGCCACCCATAACCAGAGAGACTCCAAGCGCGCACCAGGCGAACATGGTCCATCGCCGGGCCGCCTCGGCCCAGACGTGGTATTTCCGTTCCACCAGTGCGGTCAGAGCAAAAGTAAACGGGAAAACTGCGCCCGCGAACCCGAGGAACATGATCGGCGGGTGAATGGTCATCCAGTAGTTCTGCAGCAGCGGATTCAAACCGGCACCATCATCACGAAGGACCGGAGACAATTCAAAGGGAGACTTCTTAATGAGGATCATGAGGAGCGAGATCATAAACAGACTGAGGAAAAACATGTTTCCCCGTTCAAATTGCTTCGCCGTCTTCATCATGATATAGCCGAGTACCGACGTATAGGTCAACCAGAGCAGGAAAGTCCCCTCCTGTCCGCCCCAAAGGCTGGCCATCAGGAAAAACCAGGGAAGATCATTCGATGAATAGGAGTAAACGTAGGCGACGCTATAATCGTGACGGATGATCAGCATCAGCAGCGTGACTATGGCAGCCACTACAAAACCGGCCGTGAGCCGATAGAAACTCCGGGCCAGCCCCTGGTACTGCTCTTTGCCGCGCCAGGTCAAAAAGTATGCTATCGCTGTCAGAATGGAAAAGGCAAAAGCAGCATAGATAAAGAAATCACCGAATCGTGCCATTGGAAACTCCTGCGTCGATTAAGGCGCTGTGATCAACCGGCTTGACGAGCGACATTGCGAATCCGCTCGCGCCGCTCCGGCAGAATGACTTCGGCGGTACCGCCGGAAATCTCTACCAGGCGCTTCATGACTTCTTCAACCAGGAACTCAGGCGTGGATGCGCCGGCTGAAATACCCACGCTGGAAATGTTCTGGTCGTCGTTGTACCAGTTCGGATCAATATCCGAAGCCGAACTGATGAGAATTCCGCGTCCGCAGAGCGCGTTTGAAATCTCTGCAAGTCGAACGGAGTTGGCTGATGTCTTTGAACCGACGACCAGTACCATATCCACCTGCGGAGCGAGATCTATGATCGAACGCTGGCGCTGGTTGGTGGCGTCGCAAATGGTGTCAAAAATCTCGAGGTGAGGCCATTTCTCTTTGGCCAAAATCTGGAATTCGGCAAACCCTTCCTGACTGGCGGTGGTCTGCGACGTCAACCCGAGCTTTCGGTCGGTCCAGTCCGGCATGGAAGGAAGTTCCGACTTGTCGGACACTACGGTTATGCGATCAGGGGCATGACCTACCACACCTTCGGTCTCGTCATGATGACGGTCACCATAGTGAATGACGTAATAGCCGTCATTGATGATCTTCTCGACTATGTTGTAAATGCGCGTTACCAGCGGACAGGTGGCATCGACAACATTGAGTCCTTTGGCTTTGGCTTCGGTTATCACTGAAGGCGCAATTCCGTGAGCGGAGATAATAAGTGTCCCCTGCTGGACATCTTTGACGGCAAACGCCTGGCCGACTCCCTGGCTGCGGAATTTCTCCACGACCGCATCATTGTGAACAATCTCATTGAGAATCGTGACCCTGCTTTCAGGGGCCTTGGCAGTCTCCTCAGCGATATTGATGGCCCGCTTGACGCCCATGCAAAAGCCGTGATGTTTGGCCAGAATGATCTTCTTCAGCATGTCTTCTCCAAAATCGCCTGCGACTGGTGAAACGCCTTATACGAACTCCGCACCAGCGGACCGGCTTCCACGTGCGCAAACCCGATTTGCCGGCCAATGGCGGCGAGTTCAGTGAACTCCTCGGGGCGATAGAACTTTTCTACCGGCAAGTGAGCCAGTGACGGCCGCAAATATTGACCGATCGTTAGAATGTCTACACCTGAAGCGTAACATTGTTGCATCAGTTCGACCATTTCTTCGACCGTCTCACCCAGCCCGACCATAAAACCGGTCTTCACAACCGGCCGGGGGCGATAATCGTGGAAAGTACGCAGGACCGCCAGTGATCGGTCGAGCTTGGCGGCTCCACGAACGCGCTTGTGCAGACGGGCCACGGTCTCAACATTGTGGGCCAGGACATCCACACCGGAATCCAGAATGATCTTGAGCGATTCGAACTTCCCACCCATATCCGGAATGAGGAATTCGACCTTCACATTTTTATCCTGCCTTCGGAGGAGCTCTATAGTCCGGGCAAATATAGAGGCCCCCCCATCCGGCAGGTCATCTCGCGTCACCGATGTGATCACGACTTGTTTCAAATTCAGTTGTGCTACGACATCCGCCAGTCGAGCCGGCTCGTCGGTATCGAGTCCCAACGGCTGCCCCTTGAGCACATCACAGAAATTACAACCCCGCGTACAGTATTTGCCAAGAATCATGAAGGTTGCGGTTCCCTCATCCCAGCACTCCCGAATATTCGGGCAGGCGGCTTCCTGACACACGGAGTGCAAACCGTTCTCTCGTAGAATGTCTCTTACCCGCAAAAAGTTCGGACCTGATTTCGGTGTGATCTTGATCCACCGGGGCAGTTGAAGATGCGGCGTCTGGACCCGATCCCGCTCCGGCGGAGCCTTGGGGACCGGAGCGTGCGCCGAGGCGGCTCCAACCGATTGGGTAAAAAAGACTTTCTGCATCTATTTAATATACGTTTATGATCGGCTCTGTCGAGCAAAAAAATTATCGAAATAGTATTTTAACAGAGTCGTGTCTCCATCCAGCTCGGTATGGAACGACGCCGCCAGCAGGTGCCCTTGTCTGACCAGAACAGGCACGTCCTGATACGAAAGGAGGGTTTCCACGCTTTTCCCAAGTCTCACGATCTTGGGCGCCCTGATGAAAGTGGCAGTCAATGGGTGTCCATTGGCCACTTGCGGGGCCGGCAGCGCCTGTTCGAAAGAAAAGACCTGACGACCGTAGCCGTTGCGAACGACATCGATATCCATCAAATCCAGGGGCACTACATCCGAGATGTTGTCCGTAATCTTCTTCGCGAGCATAATCATCCCGGCGCAGGTGCCATAAATCGGCTTCTGCAGCCCGAATTCGATCAACTTCCGGCGGAGCTTGAAGCGGTCGATCATGATGCTCATAGTAGTCGACTCTCCCCCCGGCATAATGAGACCGTCGATCGCGTCGAGGTCGGCCGGGAGTTTGACCAGATGGGGAGTGGCACCGAGCAGAGTCACCTGTTCCTGGTGTCGTTCGAAATCCCCTTGGATGGCCAGTAGGCCTATATGGAGTCCAGAGTAATCTTCCATTGCGTCCTTAAACACAGTTCTTCCCCCTAAGTGCCGTCATGGCCTCAATATATCTATGATTTTGTGCCAGTCCAAGCGACATGCCAATTAGCCACCAACCAAGTAGCTATGTGACAGTCTTAGATGTTGATATTCAAGAGGTTACGACACCTAGAGAAGCGTTGGTTGGAAACTGTCAGTGGGCGAAGGAAGAGTCGGCATTTCATCGAATATCCGGCCATTGAGGCTCCGCCCAGCTGCCTTCTTGTTTGAGCCTCCCCACTGCTTAAAGAAGAACGGGACTTTCTGGGCCCTGCACTGCTTCTGGATGTCAACCACCCACTCTTTCTTCATCGGCCTGGCGCCGGGGCCGGATTCTCCCCCAACTATAGCCCAGTGGATTTCATGCAGGTCAAGGCCGGTTAATGGCCCCAAGAGGGGCTCCAGAGAGAGGAATCGGACTGCGGCCGGTACTTTCCGCAGGTCATCGATTCTGAACTGATATGGCTGGCTTTCGCAGGTTATTCCCATCCAGACATTCGATGGCCAGGGTAAATCAGCTGCGGCCCGCACAAGGCGTTTGGAGCGTTTGGTCAGAATCTGGAAAATGTGCCAGTCAGCCCTGACCATGACATCGAAAATGGCGCGCCTGAATTCGGCAGTCACTTTTTCATGGAAGAGATCGCTCATAGAATTGACAAAGATGATCTGGGGTTTCTTCCACCTGAGGGGAGCTTCGAGAACATCCGGATGCATGGTGACATCGAATCCGTTGCGGTACTTCTCCACTCCCATGGCTTGGAGCCGCTTGGCCATCCGATCGGCATAGCAATGGTCACACCCCGGACTGACTTTGTTACAGCCGGTGACCGGGTTCCAGGTGGCAAGAGCCCATTCGATTTTCGTTCGAGAAGTAGCCACAATTGCGGCAAATCAACCTGCAACAAGTCTGTATTGAAATCACAACTTCAAATTTCCCATCAAAGAAGGCAGGCCGATGAGCCTGCCTGTTTGCAATACCTGGTGATCTTCTGGCGCCTATTTCGCCCCAAACACCTTTGAGAAATCAGCGTTACTAAACCTCACCCGCGAGAGATCGGCCGTTCCGTCTTCAATTGCCGCTTGAGTGAGCCTGACTGCTTCCGACCAGGCCGCCCTGGCCAGGGCCGAACCGAAAGTGACTCGTCGTACCCCAAGGTCTTCGAGTTGTTTCAAACTGGGCGAATTCGGAATTACCAGAAGATTGACCGGCGCCTGAACCTCTTTGACCAGAAGCCTGATAGTGGCTGGGTCGGAGACGGGAAAAACAAACACGGACCTCGCACCCGCCTCCGCGTAGGCGTTTCCGCGTTTAATCGTCTCGGCAATGGTTTCTTCACTCATGCCAATGCGATAGAAGGTGTCAATTCGGGCGTTTACGACAAAAGGGACCCCTACCTTATCAGTTGCCGCTCGCGCGGCTTTGATTCGCGCCACTGCCAGTTCCAGATCAAACAGCTCCTTGCCTTTATCCTCCACGTCTCCCTTGGTGCCATCTTCGATGTTCGCTCCGACAACGCCGATCTCCATCGCAGCCCTGATTGTCTCGGCGACCGCTTTCGGATCCCGTCCATACCCTGCCTCCAGGTCGGCCGTTACCGGGACTTTGACTCTCCTGGTAATTCGTGAAACAACATCGAGTGCAACCTCGCGCGACATCTCCTCCCCATCGTCATACCCGCGGCTAAACGAAATTCCGGCGCTGGTTGTGGCGATTGCGGAGGCGCCAATCTGCTCAAACATAACGGCGCTGGCTACGTCCCAGGCGTTTGGAAGGATAAGCATTCCTCCCTCGTGATGCAGATTGAGAAAGTGCTGTGCCCTGGCTTTCAGTTCAGACTGGTCCATGAGTATCTCCATGATTTGCAGACTTGACGCTAAAGAAATGGCAGGCCATCGCTGACCTGCCATCATATTTGCTGTTGACCTGATTCTCCTACTTCGTCGGTGGTTGGTCTTTCACATGCGCGTTCTTTTCCGGCATGTTTTTCCAGACGAACCATCCGACCAGTCCGCCGATCGCTCCCAAGAGCGTACTGCGGAAAAGCCGTCCGACAACCGCGCCGAGCCCGAGGAAAATCGGCAGCGACCACTTGTCATCTTTTTCCATCTTGAATTCAGGCATCTTTCTTTTCCTTTGGCAGGTTTGACGCCGACAACGAAGCTCCAATCGCGACACCGAGGGCAATTCCAATCGCCAACTGATCAAATGCAACCCCCAGCGCCACACCGATCGCAATACAGACTCCTAACGAGAGCCCGCTCTGTTTCAACTTCTTTGTATCCATACCCACCAGTACGCCGAATCGATCTTTTAGTTACCGGAATCGAGTCGCTATCGGATTTGCAACTGCTGCTCGGCCGGAATCGATTCTGCCGCAATGCCTTTCATGGGCTCGCCCAATCCACGAGACTGCTCGACGATAATGGCATAGTCCTGATAATGGGTGGTGGCGCTGACAATCGCCTTCGCCCGCTTCTCCGGGTTACCGGACTTGAAAATGCCGGACCCAACAAACACAGCTTCAGCGCCCAGTTGCATACACAAGGCGGCATCGGCCGGGGTCGCAACACCACCTGCGGCGAAATTCGGCACCGGCAGTTTACCCAGCTTGGCGACTACCCGGGCGATTTCAACTGATACGCCATTCTCCTTCGCCAGCCCATATAGTTCTTCGTTGGACATGACCGTCATGGCTTTGATCACTGAGTTGATTTCCCGAAGGTGTTTCACCGCCTGGGAGACATCCCCGGTCCCGGCTTCACCTTTGGTGCGGATCATGGCGGCACCCTCGGAAATGCGGCGAAGCGCTTCGCCGATATTGCGGCACCCGCAGACGAACGGGACTTTGAACTGCCACTTGTCGACATGATATTTGTTGTCGGCCGGAGTGAGAACTTCGGATTCATCGATGAAATCAACTTCCATGGCCTCGAGCAAACGCGCCTCGACAATGTGGCCGATTCGGCACTTCGCCATGACCGGGATGGTGACAACACGCTTGATCTTCTCGATCACATCGGGATCGGCCATACGGGCAACGCCGCCTTCGGCTCTGATATCCGAAGGTACCCGTTCCAGAGCCATCACCGCGGCGGCACCGGCCTGCTCGGCAATCTTGGCCTGCTCGGCAGTGGTGACATCCATGATGACACCTCCCTTGAGCATTTCAGCCAGGCCGACTTTTACTTTGTATGCTTTATCTTCGAATCGCTCCATCATGACTTCCACTCCGCGTTAGATTCCTCAGTCATTAAACAGCGGCCGATGAAAACAGTTCAATCTCCGAGTTGAATCAGCGCTGACTGCTCTGCTGTGCCGCTCTGAAATAAACATACTATTATGGGTGCAGTTTTTCAACCGGTATTCCGCCGGGCCGGCGAGTAAAAGAGCTGTCCCGAATCTCATTTGGTCGCCGGTCAAAGCGACTCACAAGATTCCCCATAAACAGAAAGACTCCCCCATGCGGGAGAGCCTTTCGACGAATGCTTGTCGGTCGAGATGTCTCTACTTGCGGGCTTTTTTATAGCGGGCAAAGTTGTGCTTGGAGAGAGCTTTCTTAAAGCCGTCTTCCTGCACCGACCAGAATTCTTTCATGTCACACTTATTGAACTGGTCACAAGAGCAGGTTCCCTGTTCCGTGCACAGATTCAGATGGATCGGCCCATCGATCGCTTCGATCACATCGAGGAAAGTAACTTCCTTGGGCTGCTTGGACAGGCGATAACCACCTGTAACACCCTGGAACGACACCAGGACGCCTGCGCGCGTCAGGTCTTTGAGGATCTTGGCCAAAAACTCACGGGGAATCGATTCGGCTTCAGCGATCGAGTTGATGGATCCCAGCTTCCCCTTGGGCAGCGTAGAAATGTGGCGCACTGCGCGGAGTGCATAATCAGCTTTGCGAGACAACTGCATTTCTCTTGTTCCTCTTCAAAAAATACGATTCAGTCGGCACAGGAATACGGTAAAATCACTCTATGCTTCCATTTTATTGAACGAGATAATATCAAAAAAGATTGTGATAGTCCATTAAATTCTCGGAAATATTTGCGAAATTAACATTTTTTGCGCCGCCGGCAGAGGACGTTCATGGGTTTGGAGACCCAAGTTAGTCGTAATTCATGCCGGCCCAGGCCGGACAAAACGCCGCAAATTTAGCCGGCCGTGCCAGCGAAAGCGCGGAACAATCAGTACAGAATTTGCGTTTCTGCCGATAGTCTCTTATAATAGACTAGATTAGTATACTCTCGAAAATGCGACAGGAGTTGACATAAGTATGACCGACCAAACGCAAGCAAATGCCGCCGAACAAGTTATCCTCTTTACGCCGTCCGCGGTGGCCGAAGCCAAACGCCTGCTGGCCGAGGAAAATGACCCGAGCCTGTTCCTCAGACTGGGTGTTTCTGCGGGCGGGTGCTCCGGCATGTCCTATTCAATGTCCTTTGACAACAACCCGACACAATTCGATCGGGAATTTGAATTTGACGGTCTCAAGGTGAGAGTGGACCTCAAGGCCCTTATGTATCTCGCCGGCACCACGTTGGACTACAAGGGTGGTATGCTCGGTGGCGGGTTCCAATTCTCCAATCCTAAGGCCAAGCGGTCCTGTGGCTGCGGATCATCGTTTAGCTGCTAGGTGATGTCGTCTGCGTTTCCGGGTAACCACGATAGAATCAAGGAGCTGAATGTCTTTTGAAATTCTCGATCCAAAAGAATTCATGACTGACGGCGTCCTCTTTGAGGACGCCTTTCTTTCTGTTGCTTCGAAGTATGACTTCGAGCAGTTCAAGGGAAAGAAAGTTCTGATTCGAGGATGCGGCTCGACCGTCATCCCCCCCTGGGTCTTCATGTACCTTACCGGACGACTGGTTGGCATCGCCAAGTCAATACGATATGGCAATGAACACGACCACATTGTCGTCTTTCGCTCTCCCAATGAGTAGAAATCCCTTGCGGAACCGGCGAAGTAGTGTAAAATAGCCGTGCCAGAATGTGAATCAGACGAGATTAGTTGATATGCCCAAAGTCCGTTTCTTGCCGATGGATATCGAAGTTGAAGTTAAGGATGGGACGCCTGTCCTTGATGCCGCTTTGAATAACAATATACAGATTGATCACAATTGCGGCGGCAACTGTGCCTGCTCTACTTGCCACATCATTATTGAATCCGGAATCGAGACACTCAATAAGATGAGCGAAGATGAGATGGACATGCTTGACGAAGTGGAAACGCTTACGGAAACTTCCCGCCTGGCCTGCCAGTGCAAAGTCACCAAAGACCTGATCGTTCGAATTCCCCCAAAAGAGTCAAGCTGGGAAAACGATACGTTTTAGTTCAACCTGTCAATTTCTCGAATACACTCGATGCGGCCCACAGTGGGCCGCTTTTTGTTGCCCGACAAGGACTTAAGGGCTCATGGCTTGGCCCGGCGTGCCGATAATAGATACGATGAATCATAAACTGCGGTCATCGTACCCTCGCCTGCGACGAGACTCCGGCTATACCCTGGTCGAGATAATCGTCGTTATCATCATCATTGGTATCTTGGCGACGACTGCCTTTCGATCGATGAAGGGGGTCAGCGACGTCACTCGGGTAGAGGAGACTCGTCAGACGATGGACCGCCTGGCCATTGCAATTGTAGGCGATCCCAATTGCACTTCCGAAGGATCCCGTACCAACTATGGATACGTGGGGGATGTCGGCGCTCTTCCCCCTAACCTCACGGCACTGGTTCAGAATCCCGGGGGCTATACCACCTGGCATGGTCCCTACGTCCGCGACTTGTTTACTACAGGCGGCGCCAACTCCAGTTATGCTCAAGATGCCTGGGGAAATGCGATCTCCTACTCGGGTGGTACCAGCCTTTCTTCGACTGGCGGTGGCTCACCGCTGACCCGCTCTCTTGCAAACTCAGCATCAGCCATTCTGAGCAATAGAGTCTCGGTTGTGGTAACCGACCTTGACCGAAACTTACCGGGCACTTCTTTCAAAGACTCAGTTAGGTTTGTCCTCACGTTCCCCAACGGTTCCGGTGGAACTACGACCCGTACGAAAAACCCGAACAGGAATGGCCTGGCCCAATTTGATTCCATACCTATAGGTTTGCACTCCCTTCGAGTAGTCTATACTCCGACCAATGACACGGTGACGCGATACCTCAACGTCAATCAGGGCGAGGACACGTATTCTGAAATCAGCCTGTACAGGAGCCTGTGGTAGGGTATGAACCGACGCTTATTCAGGAAGTATGACGGAATGTCGCTGATCGAATTGTTGGTGGTCATCGTTGTCATAGGCATTTTGACCGCCGTCTCGATGAAGACGATGACAACTTCGGTTGAAGATCTCAAGCGGGTTCGTACCGAGCGTGAAATGGAGGCCATCGGGAAAGCAATTGTCGGTGACCCCAATGAAACCAATGACCTCTCCAGATCGAACTTCGGCTATGTTGGCGATGTCGGTGCGTTCCCACCGAACCTGGCAGCACTGAGAACCAATCCGGGTGGTTATGCAACGTGGAATGGGCCGTACCTGCAGCCGGGGATGGTCGAAGACAGCACCGGCTATCTGTACGATGAATGGGGCAGAGCATATACCTACAGCGGCGGAGTAACCATTTCATCAACGGGCAATGGATCCGCAATCGTCAAGAAACTGGCCGATGCCACCGCCGACTATACCCGCAATCAGTTCAAGGGAATTGTGCAGGATAAGAATGACTCCCTTCCGGGTGCGATCAAGAAGGACTCGGTGGCAATTAAGGTCACCATTCCCAATGGCTCCGGAAGCAGTTTGATCAAGTCGTACAAGCCGGATGCGAGCGGACTTTTCACTCTTGATTCCATCCCCGCGGGCCATCGATCCCTCCTTGTCATTTACACGCCGCAGAATGACACTATCGTTCGGACAATTACGGTCCTTCCACGCCAGCGCAACGATGACCCTCCGGTCTTCAGATTCACAGGTACTTATTTCTCCAGCGCTGGGGGTTGTTCGGGCAGCGTCACAATTCGACCCAACGGTAATGGCAGCAAGACCGATTTGACGTCATCCGGTTGTGCTTCGCACTGGCAGTGTGTATCAGAGACGGTCGCGGACGAAGATGCTTCACGCGTCATCTGTGCAGACAACTCCTACCACGAAGATTATTACGCGATGGAGAATCCGGTAGCTGGCGCGTGCAATCCTACCAAAGTTACGGTCTTTTGCCGTGCCAAGAAGAACCATACACAGGGAGACGTTCGGCCAGTTGTCTATGTCGGCGGAACGGTATATACCGGCACTCTTACGAACCTCACCACGAGCTATGTCAATTACAGCTACTCCTGGACGACCAATCCAAAGACCGGGGCGGCATGGACCTGGAGCGATGTAAATAACTTAGAAGCCGGCGTCCGTCTCGCAGGCCAAAATGCCGGAAAACCTGCCTATTGTACCCAGGTCTGGGTCGTGGTGGATTACTGATGAAATCGCTCTCACATTTCCGCAGAACTCTCTCGAGGAGCCGTCGTCAGCGCGGGTTTACACTGATCGAAACGGCACTAGTAATCGTAATTGCCGGAATTCTTCTGACTGTGGCGATGAAAACTGCAACATCAATCAGCAGTTCTGCCAAGTACGAAGAAACGAAACAAAAATTAGTCGCGCTTGAGCAGGCGATTTGTGGTAACCCGACGTTACAGAACAACGGCAGTCGCGCGGACTTCGGTTATGTTGGCGATGTTGGCGCGCTCCCGACAAACTTGACCGCACTACAAACAAATCCAGGCGGCTATGCCACGTGGAAAGGTCCCTACATCCGCGGCCGCTTTCAACAAATTGCGAGCGATTTCGGGCAGGACTCTTGGGGTAGCGATATTGCTTACAGTAGTGCAGGGACGCTGACCTCTATCGGTTCCGGCTCCAATATCGTCCGAACTTTTGCCAACGGCTCGTCAGAACTGCTCCTGAACAGCGTGAGCGGTTCGGTGGCCGATCACGATGGAGTGCCGCCGGGACAAAACTATAGCGATTCCATTACGGTCTCAATTACCATTCCGAATGGCTCAGGCGGTACTGTCATCAAGGGGAAGACGCCGGATGCCGCCGGCTATTTTCAATTCGATTCAATCCCAGTCGGGGTGCACGACCTTCGCATTGCCTATGCTGTCACGGGGGACACGATCTATTCCCTTGTCACCACATCGCCAGCCAGTCGCTCGTTTAATCAATTTCGCTTTGAACACAATCTTTGGGCCAGTGGATCCGGATTGGCCATAGTCAACGGTTCCGACTCTCTCTCCGGCGCTCCATCTTGTACCGATGTCACCTTCTGGCTGACCAACACCTCAGGCACTGACGTGACCATAACATCGATGAAGGTCAACTGGAGTTCTCCTACTGCCTATTATGGTCAGATCTATTTCAATGGTAATCTCGTTTTTGACAAAGCCGGTTCGCCCCGTGGCCTCTCGGGATCGACGTATGCTTTCAGTTCGTCGCAAATAGTCGCAAGTGGAGCCAGAGTCCGCGTTCGGATTTTGGATTTCCGTTCTTCCAATTCCAATGGCGGCGGGGCCGGAGTGTCCATGTCGAACGTGTCGCTGACTATTACGTTGTCCGATGGGACTACTTTTACGGAAGGACTTCCGTCATGTCCGTAACCAAAGTTTCAAGTCGAGAGGCGGGATTCACGCTGATCGAAATGGTCGTCGTGATCGTGATCATGGGAATCCTGGCATCGGTTGCCGTCAAGCAGGTGGTCACCAGTGTTGACACGGCAAAGTATGATCAGACCGAACAGGAGCTTGACCAGCTCGCGTTCGCCATCCGCGGGAACCCATCTGCGTATGGACTGGGAACTCGAACCGATTTTGGCTATGTAGGGGATGTTGGGGCTTTTCCACCAAATCTTGACGCACTCGTTCAAAATCCGGGAGGGTATACAACCTGGAAAGGGCCCTACATTGATCGAGGAATTGGGAGTACCGACTTCAAGACAGATGGTTGGGGAACTTCGTACACCTTGACGGACACCCTGATTCGTTCTTCGGGATCCGGAAGCAATATCGACAAGATATTTGCAGGCTCGCACGCCGACTTGTTATCGAACTCCGTAACTGGCTACATACGAGATGCCGATAATGAAGTCCCCGGTGCCGTGTCCAAAGACTCCCTTTGGGTACAACTCCAGCATCCGAGTGGCGGAAGCTTAGTCATTGATTCGACCCATCCCAGCAGTGATGGTTATTTCAATTTTTCGGGGATTGCGATTGGAAATTTGACTTTGAAAGTGGTCTACACACCAAGTACCGATACCATAGCAATCCCGCTCACGGTTTATCCAGGCAAGGACGCCAGACTCACTGTGGTCTTCCCTGCGGACCTCTGGTAAGGTCCACAGGTTGGACGCCACTTCAATTACTCTTTAACAGTCAGGAATATGCCGCGCTTCTTCAGCTGCGGGATAAAGATGCCGGGATTGACGGCAATCTCCTGGGGGACAGTTCCGCGATGTTCAATTTGACCTGACGCAGCCATCCAGGCAATGATCGCCGCAGGAAACGCAGTCGTCCTCATCATCGCTGTCAAACCAGTCTTGGAATCCTGGCGATCAACGATTTCATAGACGATTGACTTGGATACGTCCCCGTGCTCACCTTCAATTGTGACCCGAACCAGAACCAAATCAGGATCCCCAAAGCTCAGATTCTTATCAAGAACCGACTTGAGAAGTGCTCGCGGCTCGACCATTTGATCATCGACTTTGATCTTGGTTCTCGAGGCCAGTCCAATTTCCAGCATTGTCTTGAAAAGCTGGCAGTGCCCCGGGTAGCGAATCGTCTTGTAGTCGAGAAAATCGACTTTTCCCTCAAACGTATCAGGCAAGGTCGAGGTGCCGCCGGAAGTATAGAAGGCTTCCAGTTTCCCAATACCATCAAAAGACAAGAGTTCGGTCGCCGACATAGGATTGACGGTTCGTTTCTTACCGTCTTCAAGTATGACACAAGGCTCCCAGTACTCGTTAATCAGCCCTTCCGCCGAAAACACCATCTGGTAATTGAGCGGCGGGCGTGGTGACTGGGGTAGCCCTCCAACACGAATCTTGACAGAACTGACCGTGTCGAGCTTTGCGATACCATCGGCGACCAGAATTGAGACCATTCCGGGGGCAAGACCGCAATCCGGAATGACGACGACATTTGCCTTCTGGGCCTCAGCTGACATCTCGAACTGGGATCGAACGACGTCGTTATTCCCGCCGAGGTCGACAAAGTGACACTCGTTGGCGATGGCTGCTCTGGTCAGCGACGGGTTGTACCTATAGGTTACGCAGGATAGAACCGACTGGTACCCTTTGAGGGCTGCCGTGGCGGCTGCTTCATCCCCCGCGTCCAGCTGGGCCGCAACCGCGATCCCATTACCGAACTTGTTGGCGACATCCTGGGCCAACCGGCCATCGACATCAAAAACTCCGACTTGCTCTACGTTGCTCGCTCGAGCCAGATCGAAGACGGCAGCCCGTCCCATCAATCCGGCGCCAATTACCGCTATTTTCATTCTAATCCTCTCAAATTCAGTATCTCGGCTGCAAATATAGATGAGAATGTCGCAATGATAAAGGGGAATGTTTTGCCCCTGTAGATGGGGAATCCCGCAGGGTAAGGAATCCGGGCTCACCTGTCGATACTACTGAAATAGGGGAGCCCTCGGGGGCTACCAAAGCAATGGAAGAAGTTGTGACAAATACCCAGCCGGATGTTTCGGCAGAGCAGAACATAGTTGATGACCCGGCAATCTATCAGGCGTTAAAGCCGTACATAGGCCACTGTCTGACCATGAACCATGACATTAACAACCCGCTGGCTGGAATTCTCGGGTACGCCGAGTTCATGCTCTCAGAGCCGGAAGGACTGTCCGAAGATCAGCGTCAGCAACTGGGAAAGATATTGCACTGTGCCGAACGAATAAAGAAGCTCGTTGAGGCCTTGTGCGATGAGAAGATTGCGCTGTCCGAGGGGGTCGATTTGCGGGTAGTCACCGACGCATACAAGAAGATTGCCAAACCGCTACAGTAGCTGGTTCAGCTTGCGCAGCAGCCATTCGGCCGTCAGACACAATATGAAGAGTGCCAAGAGCCACCCCTGATTCCAGAGGACAAATTCGCCCGCCCTGCTTTCAGAGACGTTCCCCCCATTGATTTTCTTGATAGCTTCGCTGAATTTATCCATAGTATAGAATTCCCCACCCGATATTTTGGCGACCGCCATCAGCGTCGTGGGGTCCCCGCTCTGGTCGTATTCTTCAAGGGAGAAAGGCTCAACGACAATCGACCCTTCGGCTCGTTTCAGTTCTTTTCCATCGCGGGACATTGTCGCCTTATAGGCATACGTGCCGGGCGGCAACTGGTCGAAGCCAGCTTCATACTTCCCTTCCCCTTTGGGTATGAGGTCGGAGGAATTATCCGTACCACGTGACTCGTTCTTAAGCACCACGCTGCCGGTGACGCCTTCAATGGGACGATATCCCTGATCGAAGGCGTAGCCAAGGAACACGACTGATCGACCCCGTGTAAAGACATCGCTTTCCGGTGCGATTCTAATGGGGTCAAAGTCGTCCCGAACTGTCAGCCACCGCGTTGTACCTTCGATGAACTTGACATAGGCTGAATCATCTCCGCCAAACCCGATGCTCTGAAATCCCCACGACCAGAACGGTAAGGCCGCTGAAGCCAGCAGCTTGCCCGGACCGAATCGCTTGAACCCGAGTATCGGAGTTCTCAGATCAGAGCGGCCGGACTGAGCGACATAAGCAAGAATCTGGCTGTTCTTGTCGACGACATCGCAGCGAACCAGGGACTTGAATGGTGGCAGATTATTCCAGAGTTCCCGTATTGTGGTGCGGTCATCAGCAAGCTTAACGGCCGGGTGAAAGAGGTTCTCCTCGGATGGTTCACCGTGGAACTCGACGTACTCCACCGGTCGACGGATCGATTGCGCAAATGGCAGCATTCGATTGAACCACTCGACCGGTCCCCTTCCGGCAAATTGGTCACCAAGGAGCACCCAGACTGCGCCACCTCTGTCCGACAAATAGGAATTGAGAGCCTGCTGATAGGCACTAAGCGACTGCGGATCGGGATCGTACAGAATAACCAGGTCAAACCGGTTTAGCTCCGTCTGGGACGCCGGAAATCGTCCGGCCAGATTACCGGACTTGGTTCCGAGAGCGCGAAGATCGACTTCGTATTTGTCTTCCTGAAGGAGATGCCGACGCAGGAAACCGACTTCGTAATCAGGAGTCGATGTCACCAGCAGGACCTGGATCTTGCTCTTGAGCACCTTGACCGAAATGGTCTTGCCGTTGTTTCCCTGGTTCTCTTCACCATCGATTGTTGGGAGGTTGACTTTGAGGAGCTTCTGTCCCGGCTGATCGGGAATGTACTTCATGATGATGTCCCCCTTCCCACTTTCTTCAGACAGCGGGAAAGCAGACTCGGCGACAATTCGAGATCCATCGGTCAGCCGAACGTTAGTTGTCTTTCCCTTGCCACCCTGCCAGGAGATGGTCGCCTTGATTTCAGTCGGCTGGCCGGCAAAGATCACGGGATTGAAGTCAACGTTTTCGAGCGAAACGTCAAAACCTCCTAGGTCCCGCGATATCTCTACCGTCGATATGGGGGTACGGCCGCCAGTGATTGCAAGGGCCGGTGCCCGCCCCGAGTTGGAGCGACCATCGGACAGTAAGAGCCAGTTGTCGGCGGGAGCGGTAGCTTCCGCTGAGGATAGCATATAGGCGGCTTCACCGATTCCTGTCCCATCACGGTGGACCTTGTCAGCCGATGGAGCTAAGTTGGTACCGAAGTAGCTTACGCTTACTTCGGCATCGGAACGCAACTGAGCAAATTCCGATGACGACAGAAGCGAATCAACGCGCGCCTCACGGCTCTTCCCCAATTCCACTTTGTCCATACTGCCCGAATTGTCGACTAACACTGACACTCGCCTCGCCCGCGAGTGTTCACGACGATAGGAGATGACCGGCTCAAACAGTGCCAGGACCAGCGCCAGAACTGCTATAGCACGCAGGCCCGCCAGCAGTATGCGGAGATAAGTGGGAATGGTCGGGTTGGTGCGGTAGTAGAGCAGGAAAGTGAGAGCCAAGAGTCCGAGCATAGCTATCCATACGAGCCATGGGACAGAACTCAGGAAATCTGCGGAAAATTCCTTCAGGCCAAACATTGTCTTTTATACTTCGCTGGAATGTGACAGGTTGCGGAGATTTATGAGAATCCGCTTGTCGGCTGCATTTTACGACGCTCTGGCGGTGGTAAACTGAACCATGTCTACCAGAGCATCAAAGTATTTGGATTCACCGAGCGGTTTGATCGAGTCCAGACCCTGCTGGCACAGTTCGTCGGCTTTTCGATACGCGTATTCTATGCCGCCATTTTCCGTGACGAAGGAGTGAATACGATGAAACGTCTTTTCGTCGCGCTCCCCTTTAAGACTTTCAATGACTTCTCTTGCCGATGATTCACTGACCTGCTTCAACGCATAGATAAGCGGGAGAGTCACTTTACCATTCAAGACATCGTTGCCGGGCTGCTTGCCGGTGAGCTCAGGATCTCCGACAAAGTCCAGAAGATCATCGGCTACCTGGAAGGCGGTCCCGATTTTTTCTCCAAATCCGGCGAAACGTTCGCGCTCGGAGGCCTGCTTCTGCTTGAGGATTGGTCCGGTTTCGCATGAAACCGCGAAGAGAGAGGCCGTCTTATCGGCTATAATCTCCAAGTACTCATCTTCAGATAGCGTGTAATTGCCGGTCTCTTCGATCTGGCGGAGTTCACCGACGGAAACGCGTTCCGTCGCTCTCGATATGGCATCGACCAGTGCGATCGAATTGGCATCAACCATTATTCGAAACGCCTTGGCAAAGAGATAGTCACCCATGAGAACAGATATCAAATTGGTCCATCGCGCATTGACCGTCGTCTGGCCTCGACGCAATTCCGACTGGTCGACGACATCATCATGAAGAAGGGTTGCCGTATGAATCAATTCGATCGCCAAAGAGGCGTCGATGGAGTGTTCGCCGAAATTGTCTGAGGCCCGAGAGGACAGGAAGACAAAGGCCGGTCGGATCCTCTTCCCTTTTGTCCTGAGCAAGTGGCGGGCAATCGAAGAAATAAGCGGAGAATCGCCGCGGAGATAGTCTCCGAGTTTCTTGTCGAATATTTCCAGGTCCCCTTGGACGGGACGGGTATACTCGGCTAAGTGATTGGTGTCAAGTAACATATACTACCGGCGTCGTTCCCTATTGCCTATTCGCAAGCCAAAATATGCCTCAGCGAGAGGATTGTCAACCGATTTGGAATCTTGTCCGGAAACCGATTGACCCTATTCCCACTCGATTGTTGCCGGTGGTTTCGATGAAATGTCGTATGTCACGCGGTTAACGCCTCGTACATGGCGAATAATTCGGTTCGAAATATGGGCCAGGATATCATGGTCTATACGCGCCCAGTCTGCGGTCATCCCGTCGACTGATGTTACGGCTCGGAGCGCGACGACATTTTCATAAGTGCGCTCATCCCCCATGACGCCAACGGCTTTGACCGGCAGAAGGACAGCAAATGCCTGCCAGATACTGTCATAGATGCCGAACGTGTGAAGTTCTTCGATGAAGATCGCATCAACTTCTCGAAGCAAATCACACCGTTCATCGGTGACATCGCCAAGGATGCGCACCGCGAGACCGGGGCCGGGGAACGGATGTCTCCGGATGAACTGCTCCGGCAATCCCAGCGCTCGGCCCAAGTCACGAACCTCGTCTTTGAACAGCTCTCTCAGCGGTTCAACGAGACTTAACCTCATTCTCTCCTTGAGTCCTCCAACGTTGTGGTGGGACTTGATCGTAACCGATGGCCCCTTGAAGGAGACTGACTCGATGACATCCGGGTATAGAGTTCCCTGGGCCAGGAAATCAACGTGCCCAAGCTTGTCTGCTTCGGCCTCGAAGACATCGATAAACGTATTGCCAATTATCTTTCGCTTTTGTTCCGGATCCTCGATTCCAGTCAGGCGCTCCATGAACATTCGGGACGCATTTACCGGAATCAAATTGATCCCGAGAGTGCTGAGCATTGTCACGACCTCGGTAAACTCGTTCTTGCGTAGCAAGCCGGTGTCGACAAAGACGGCGTGCAGCTTTGACCCGATAGCGCGATGGAGAAGCACCGAGGCCACGGTCGAGTCCACTCCACCTGAAATGCCCAGCAGGACCTTTCGATCCCCGACTTTCTCGCGAATTCTGCCAATACTCTCTTCGATAAACGACTCTGTCGTCCAGTCCCCTCTCAATTTACAGATATCGAAAAGGAAATTGTGAAGGACCTTACGCCCCTCGGCCGTGTGGTGGACCTCCGGATGAAATTGCAGACCATAGACATGACGGTTGTCATCGGCGATTGCGGCCACTTCGAGAGAATCGCTGGATCCGGTTATCCTGAAACCGCTGGGAAGCTGTTTGATGGAATCCCCATGGGACATCCACACCTGGCTGGATGCGGAAACACCCGCCAGGACACCTGACTGTTCCCTCGGGTGAAACATGGCACGGCCATATTCTCTAGTATCGCTTCGCTGCAATTCGCCGCCAAAGAGGTCGGCCAGAAGCTGCATACCGTAGCAGATCCCGAGGATCGGTTTCCCTATATTGAAAAATTCGTGGGGGAGTCGGGGAGCATCCGGGTCGGCAAGCGATGCCGGCCCGCCGGACAGTATATATCCGGCCACATTGCGACCGGCATAGTGAGAGAGATCGACATTGAACGGCACGATTTCACAATAGACATGCGCCTCGCGAACGCGGCGAGCGATGAGCTGGGTGTACTGCGATCCAAAGTCGAGGATCAATATCATCTCATGGTGAACACTCATGAATCTATGTCCATTTCCTTTCCTGGCCAAATGACCGTATCGCGAAGGTAGGCGTCGTCCAGTTCCGGTCGCTCCACCAGATAGTGAAGTCCGCGCGATTCCCGTCGACTAATTGCGCACCGAATGATCAATTCGGCAACCGATGCGAGATTGCGGAGTTCGACCACGTTATAGGTGGCGGGGGTCGCGAAATAATACTGGTCAATGGCTGAACGAATGTGTTTAACCTTTTCAAGAGAGAGCAAGAGACGGTCTTCCGTGCGCACAATGCCCACAAAATCCGACATGACCCGGCGCAATTCTCGCCGGTCGTGAGCGATAAGGATTTTCTCTCGCGGATATGAGAGCGACGAATAGAGCGTGTTATCAATTGGAACCTGATCGGGGAAATCGACATCGCCAAAGTACTGCACTGAACGCGCCGCGGCCGATTTTGCCATCACGACGGCTTCAAGCAGGGAGTTGGAAGCCAGCCGATTGGCTCCGTGCATACCGCTCATCGCAACTTCGCCTGCCGCATACAACCCCGGCATACTGGTCTCGCCAAAGAGCGATGCTACTACGCCGCCACAGGCATAGTGGGCAGCAGGTACTACCGGGATTGGCTCAACGGTAATGTCGAATCCGTGTCTGAGGCACTCGCGATAGATATTTGGGAAACGATGCTTGATGAACTCGGAATCAAGGTGGCTCAAATCGAGGTGCACATATTCTTCGCCCCCCTCTTTCAGCTCCCGGTCGATGGCACGAGCAACGACATCGCGTGGAGCCAGGTCTTTCAGTGGATGCTCACCCTCCATCAGGTAGCGCCCGTCAACTGCCTTGAGTCGCCCTCCTTCGCCGCGCACTGCTTCCGAAATCAGGAAAGGTTCCCTTCCCGGACTATACAAAGTGGTCGGATGGAATTGAATGAATTCAAGGTTGGCAACAGCAACGCCGGCACGGAAGGCGATCGCGATGCCGTCTCCGGTGGCAATTTCCGGGTTCGATGTATGGTAATAGACCTGACCCAGTCCTCCTGTCGCCAACATAGTCACTGGCGCGAAAAATGTGTCGAATGTTCGCTCATGCTCTGAAAACACGAAAGCGCCGGCACAGGACTGCAGACCGGCCTTACGATAGCGGATGAGATCCAGCACAATATGGTCTCGATAGATATGGATTGTGTCCGGCTTGCTTCTGATCGCAGCCAACAGCGCCCGTTCGATTTCACGGCCAGTCAAGTCGGAGGCATGGGCAACACGGTTGGCGGAATGCCCCCCTTCCCTGCCCAAATCATAGGCAGGTCCGGACATCGTGAAGGCCACGCCGAAATCGACCAGTTCCTGAATTGCCGATGGTCCTGCTTCGACGATCCGCTCAACGACGTCCTTGTTGCACAAGCCGCAACCAACTCGTAGCGTATCCGCGATATGGGATGCAAAAGAGTCGGAGTTGGCCAGCACTGCGGCAATTCCGCCCTGCGCTCGATTGGTATTGCTAACGTCTTCCGCTTTCTTGGTAACGATGGCGATCCGAGCCTTGGGATTGTGCTCGGACACTTTGAGAGCGTAGAATAGCCCTGCGATGCCGCTTCCGACTACGACAAAATCATACCGACTATCCATTAGCGCTGTACATCTTTCTCGTTTGCGTGCTGCAGAACTGTGTCAACCAGGTTGTCACCCGATAGCGTGAATTCCAGGTCGAGGCCAAGATAACAGCATTCCCGTCCGAAATCAAAGTCCCCAAGTTTGGCCCCGTCTTTGCCCGTAGTAATGATAAGATCGACGTTTTCCCGGGAGGCCAGGTCGGCAATTCGGCGTAATTGGCTTTGGTCATAGTGTTGGTGATCATTGAATTCAAGCGCGGAGACCACCACGGCACCGGCTGCTTCGATTTGTCGCCTAAAAGCCCCGAAATTCCCGATTCCGGCAAACACGATCACTCTCCGCTCTTTTAGAAATGTCATGGGATAACGAGCCCGCCGACCGATAAGTTCCGTGTGAATGAATCGAGCCTCGAAAATGTGAGCATGGGGAGCCTCTGATTTGACGAACGTGCGCACCGATTCAATTGCTTCACACTGATCTACTCGAGTCAGGATAACTACACCGGCCCGTTTCATCGACGAAACAGGCTCGCGGAGAACCCCAAAGGGCAGCAGATGAATCGACCTTTCGGGCACGGTTGCGTCCCATAGCACTATATCCAGATCGCGGTGAAGCCCATAGTGCTGGAATCCATCGTCAACCAGAATCACCTCGATTGAACCGGATCGCGAAATCTGTACGGCCGCATCGGACTTAGAAGCGGCAATGCTGAATGTCAGCTCGGGAAATTGGTTGGCAAGCAACTTTACTTCGTCACCGATTTCGGCGGCAGGCATTCGGGCAAGCTCTGAACCGAGTCCCACATGAGGCCGTGAGGATGTTCTTCCATAACCTGAAGAAACTACTCCGACCTTCATCCCCCGTGCAAGGAGTCTCGACGTCAGGAAGGCAACGATGGGAGTCTTGCCCGTTCCTCCGGTTGCGATATTGCCAATCGAAATGACAGGAATTCCAACCCTCGTCGGAGTTCCATGAAAGGCCCGGTGGATTCGGTTTCCGAGATAATACAGCCCTGAGGCTCCCCACATGATCGGAACGAGCAGCGACCACAGTGAAAAACCGCGTCGGTTAAGGTACTGCTTCCAGAACCGTTCAGCCATCAAGATGCCTCGTGATTAAATAGGATCCGCACATTGATGTCGCGGACTTGGCGTCAACTTCGTCGCTCTTAACAGCAAAGTGAACTTCCCCGCCCAGTACGTCGGCCACCATGCGCTCAAGGTCCGTGACCGTGTCAGTCTTCGCGCCGTACCCATGTTCGGCAATGTACTGGGCTGCATCGGTGACGTTGCTCGTGGAAGGTCCAAACAGCACGGGCGTACCGGCCCAGATCGGTTCCAGGATGTTGTGTCCTCCAACAGTGCCAAACGTACCTCCGACAAAGGCCAAGTCAGCCGCTGAATACAAGTCGTTCAACAGCCCCATTCGATCAATAAGGACGATCTCGCTCTGTCTAATCGGAGGCGTGCCTTCACCTAACCTGCGGACTGTCAACCCGTGGCTGCGGATATCGACTTCAATTTCAGCCACTCGTTCAAGGTGGCGAGGTGCGATGAGCAGGCGCAATTGTGGGAACTTCTTGGCGAGTGAGCAATAGAGGTCGAGCAATAGAGGCTCTTCCCCCTCGCGGGTTGATCCCGCCACCCACAGGAACTGATCGGGAGCCATGCCAATGCTCCTCCGCACTTCTGACCGCTTCTCCGGGCTACGATCATGCATGGGCGCATCAAACTTCATATCGCCAGCCACAACGAGTCGTTCGGGCTCATCCAGGAATCCGACAATGCGGTCACCGTCAGCCTTCGATTTCACAAACAACTGGTGGTATTGGGAGAGCAGTCGACGGAAAGAACTCTCAAAAAGTCGGTACTTGCCGTACGCCTTTTCCGACATGCGTCCATTCACCATAACGACCGGAATCGATGCATCAGCTGCCGCTTGTATCAGATTCGGCCAGATTTCCGTTTCGGCGATTACCAGTACCTTGGGCCGGACTGACTTGATTTTGCGCTTCATGAGGAGCGGAACATCAAGCGGAAGATAGGCAACGTCCACCTCTGATTTGAAGAGTGTACGTGCTGTATGATAGCCGGTCCGGGTCATGACAGTCAGATGCAGGGTCAGGTCGGGGCGCTGTTCGCGAAGATATGAAATCAGGCAATTGACTACGCGAACTTCTCCAACAGACGCCGCATGCAGCCAAACATCCACCGGCGTGTTATACGTGGCGAGCGCAAGTCGGTCCCGCCAGAGCAAGTCACCCTTATTAGCTCGCCAGCGGCCGTACCAATAGACCAAACCATAGATGAACGCCGAAAAGATGCGATAGGCGCGAATCATAGAAACTCTGCAATTGCTGTCGCGGCTCGTCTAGATGCACCTCGTCCTTTGAGCACATCAGGTACTCGCTGGAGCTTGTCGAGCCCCTGCTGCAAATAGGCATGGTCGACGACAAACCGCTCGAGTGCATCGGCAATTCTCTCAGGGGTTGCCTGTCCCTGTATCAACTCCGGCATTACGTTTTCGGCCAGTACGAGATTGATCAGACCTATCTTGTCGACAGTAACGAGGTGCCGGGCGATCTGATAGGTGATGAACCCGGTCTTATAAATGATGACCATCGGGCGGCCGATTATCCCTGTCTCAAGTGTGGCTGTCCCCGAAGCTGTGAGCGCAAGAGCACTCGAGTCAATAATCTCGCGGGAGCGATCGTAGTCAATCGTGATGGGGTCGCCTCTGAATCTCGCCAGAATGCGATCGTAGTCAAATCCGTTATGCATCCCTGCAACAACGGCGGTGAACCCATGCTTTCGGCAGAACAGAGCGGCTGCTTCGCACATAGGGCCGAGCATTCGTTCAATCTCCTGCGGACGGGATCCTGGTAAGAGCGCAAGCTGCTTTGAACTCGGCACCGGAGAAGAGATCATGTGTGCAGGGATATCTTCGAGCAAGTAATGTCCGACGAAACTCGCCTTCACTCCGGTCCCAGCGTAGAAGTCGGCTTCAAATGGGAGAATCACCAGAACTTCATCCACCAACTCGCGCATTTGCGAGATGCGCTTGCCGCCCCATGCCCATAACTGAGGAGAAATATAGTAGATGATGGGAATTTTCAGGTGCTTGATTCTCTTTGCCAGCCTGAGGTTGAATCCTGGATAGTCCACGAGCACGATGCAGGCCGGCTTTCGTTGCTCAATTTCCTTTACGGTGCGATGCATCAACTCGCGAAAGTACCCAATTCGCTTTATCACTTCCCAAAACCCGATTACTGCCAAGTCCTCCGGTTTCGCTAATTGCTTCTGACCCGAGGACGCCATCTGCTTGCCGCCAAGACCAAATGTCGACAGACCCGGGCGCATGATGGCCAGTTCGCGCACCATCAGGGAGGCGGCAATATCCCCGGATGGATCGCCGGCGGAAACGAAAATGAGCGGAGACTTCATCTAGTCGATCTCAGCCATCATTCTGGAAATGGAAGCCAGCCCAATTCGTTCGACTTCGAGGGCAACACGAAGAGCTTCGGCTGCTTCGTCTATTGTTACTGCTACCGGCTTATTCTCAGTGACGGCGATAAGAAAGCTCTCGATTTCAGCACCGAGCATGTCCTTGCCGTTGTCTGAAATTTTGGAATAGTAAAGATCCCTCCCTGACTTGCCGAGCGGAACTTTGAGCCCCTCGCCATCATTAGGTTCAGTCAGCCGGTAGACATCGGCCTGCTTGGCCGCCAGATCAAGCGAGTAATATCCGGATTTTTGAAAAATGCGGAGTTTACGCATTCCGCGAAGTGAGATCCGGGAAGCCGTCAGGTTGGCAACCGCGCCGTTGGCAAAGGTCAATCTGGCGTTGGCAATATCGGCCTGATCGGAGATAACCGCGACTGCCGATGCATGGATATCCACGAGCCGCGACCGAATAAAGGTCAGGACCAAGTCGATATCATGAATCATCAGATCGAGTACCACGGCAACATCGGTTCCGCGCGGGTCAAACGCCGCCAGTCGATGAGCCTCAATGAAAGAAGGACGAATGTTGTATCCGGACAATCCGAGAATGGCCGGGTTGAAACGCTCGATCTGACCAACGGCCACCTTAACATCACGCGCGACGCACAAGCTTCTGAGTTTCTTCGCTTCATCGAGAGACGCGGCGATAGGTTTCTCTATCAGACAGTGGATCTTGCGGTCGATCAGGAAAGACGCGACCTCAAAGTGGGCAGTTGTGGGAACTACCACACTGACGGCATCGACTTCCTTCGCCAACTCCTCCAGCGACTCAAACGATTTGACATTATATTCTTGCGCATATTTCGCCGCTTTCTCAGAATCGATATCGTACAGGCCGACGAGTTGAGATTGCGGAATCTGTGCCAACCACTTCAGATGGTGACGACCTAACCCGCCGACGCCGACCACCGCTGTTCGTTTTCTATCCATAACTCACATATCCTTAAACTGAAATCTTACAGAAAGCTGGCTGAAAAGTAATGCCTGAGAGAGTGCGGATAAAGCAGTATTTGTGGATAAACGGAGATCGCCTAACGACGCATTGAGCCTACATAAATGGCACCCAGCGTCACCGCCGCACCGATCGATTGAACGACGGTCAGGTGCTCGGCAAAGAAGGCAAAACCCCAGATAGTGGCCAAAAGCGGCTGGAGAAGCAGCCCCAGAGCCGCACGTGATGCATCGAGGCGCGGCAAGGACATAGTAATGGCGCGCCAGCCGATTGCCTGCGGAACCAATCCAAGCGCAAAGAGAATGAGATACGAACGGGCATTCTGGGGAACCATCGGTTCTCCATCGATAAGGGCCGCCGCACCCAGGAATATACAGGTAAAGAGAGAGGTCCAGGCCATCAGTGTGATCGTCCCCAATTCGGCCTGCTCAGCTGACGCTTTCTTGAGCGTCACAATGTAGTTGGCATATGCAATACCGGTAAGCAGCCCGAGAACGATGCCGAGCGCATAGTCGGGAGTAAAGACGACCGACTGACTGCCAACTCCGACCAGAAGACAGACCCCAACAAACGCGCTGACAGCGGCTATAATGAACTTGTACCCAAGTTTCTCCTTAAATAGGAAATATCCGAGCACCGCGCTTCCGAATACCTGAGTCCCGGCCAGAATAGTCGCCATGCCGGCGCCACACGCGAAAATACATCGATGCCAGCAGAACAGATCACAGAAGAACAGGAAGCCCGCGAGGATGGACCAGCCATAGGCACGGCGCGGCAGCGTGACTCTCCGGCTCTCAATCGCCGACCAGATAAACAGGATGATTGCGCCGAAACCAGTACGCCAGAATCCGATTGCAGCCGGACCAACTTGGTTTCGGTCCAGCATCTTGACAAGGATTGCGGCAAAACTGATGCAGATCGTGCCAATGAGCAGGAGCAGGAAGGGATGGGTCTTGGAGCCTCGAAGGTGTGTCGCCATAGGGGGTAAGGATAACAAGGTTCGGGCCGGCCACCAAGAGCTATGTTGGCCATTTCTGGCGAAAACGAAAGAGGCGGCCCGGGCCGCCTCTCGTTGATTATGAGGACGAAACTCTACAGCGTAAACGGTACAAAGAACCTGCTTCCGGACCGTTCGATTTGCATCAGGATTGAATCCCCTTTCTTTAGATTCAAAGTAGCCCGATTGAAGTCTGCCACTGTCGGTGTCCGAAGCCGGTTGAACGATCTCACTACGTCTCCTTCCTGCAGTCCCGCCTGGCCGGCGCTGGAATTCCGATCGACAGCGGAAATAACCACACCCTGCGTGCGCGGATCGATCCCGTACTGATTGGCCAGTTCTCTTGTAAGCGCGGTTACGGTGAAGCCAAGCAATTCTTGTTTGTCGGCACCATTTGATGAAGCCAAATCGGCGGGAAGCTCACCCAATTGGACTTCGATATCCTGGCTCTTGCCGTCTCTGAGCAAAGTAACTTTGATCTTTGTTCCCGGCGTGGCCTGGGCGATTTGTGTTCTGAGTTTGGAGGCATTTGCCATAGGTTCTTCGTCTATTGCCGTGATGACATCGCCGCTCTGTAAGCCTGCCTTTTCGGCCGGACTGTCCGCCGTTACATCACCGATGAGTACTCCCTGATTCTCTTTGAGCTTCAAAGCCGCACCCATCTTCTCGTCAATATCCTGCGGGAGTATTCCCAGCCAGCCGCGCGTGACTTTTCCTTTGCTTACAAGCATGTCCATTATGTTGAACGCCATATTCGAAGGTATCGCAAAACCAATCCCCTGGAACCCACCGCTCTGCGACGCAATTGCCGAATTGACCCCGACCAGTTCCCCATCGAGATTCACCAGCGCACCACCGGAGTTGCCCGGATTTATCGCAGCATCGGTCTGAATGAAATCTTCGTACGTCGCCAGTCCGACATTCTGGCGCCCCTTGGCGCTGACAATTCCCTGCGTCACCGTATGAGCCAGATTCTCACTCAAAGGACTGCCGATTGCCATCACCATCTCTCCGACCTGGAGATCGTCACTGTTGCCGCGCTTGATGGCATGGAGATCGCTGGCGTCTACTTTGATTACGGCGATATCGGTCCGCTCGTCGCGGCCGATGACTTTGGCGGGGAGTTTGCGGCCATCAAACAGACGGACGCGAATGGAATCGGCATCGGCGACAACATGGTTGTTAGTCATGATATAACCGTCCGAGGAGACAATAACTCCCGAGCCAAGGCCGGACTGTTTGTATTCTCTTTGCGGTGAACGTCCTCCCGGACTACCAAAGAAGTCTCCAAATGGATCCATGGTAAATGGAAAGCCGGACACACCGCGAAGAGTGAGAGTTCGTTCGGTCGATACAGTCACGACCGAGGGCGTTACTGTTTTCGCGATATCTATGAATGCGTTGTTCAGATCGCGGAGCGATCCGATCGCTCTCGTTTGGGGTTCAGCGGCGATAGCCTGAGTTGAATCCGATCGGTTTGATTCAACAATCCAGGTTATTGCCAAGAGCGAGGCCGTAATCCAGGCGACGACAGTGCTCACTTTCGGTCGGCGATTATTCTTGAGGCTGCTCACGTGTTGCTCCTTTGCTTCTGTATGAGTCCCATTCACGCAGTTATACCGCGTGAAAATGGTCCGGTTTCGCGCCGATTGTTAAGAAATGCTAAGAGTGGTTGGCCGGCCGCCGGCCGAGTTCACTCCGCGGATCAATCGCCGTAACCGATTGCCAATCAGTTGGAAAGCAATGGTATGTGGGAGAGTCCACAATCTGATTGACAGATCGGGTAATCCGGATAGATTGGAGGTATCTGGGGAATAACATGTGAAAGGGGAACTTACTTCATGTCCAGACTTACTCTCACTCTTGCGATAGCCGTTTTGGCCCTGGGACTTCTGACTCCATCCATGGTTAGCGCCTCGCCGACTGGTTCCGACGATCTCTTTGCGCCGGTGTTTATCACGCGGCCCAATGGTCTCTCTTATTCCCATTGCGATACGGCACGATACAAGTTCCAGGCGGTCAGCGCGGCCACCGGGTTGCCTTCCATCTGGGTCAGATACAGAGTCGTCTCGGGGCCCGGGACAATAGACTCGGTAACCGGAGAATGGAAATTGCCCCCTTCGCATGACCCGGCATTGGTTGGCTCGTTTACACTGGTCGTTGGCGCTTCTGAACTTGGGTTGGTAACCGAGGGTCTCCAGAATCAGTATGTTTCCCTCAGAATATATGCCGAGCTACCTTATATCCAGTTTACCGCACCCAATTCGGACCGAGATCAAATTGTCAAAGTGGGTCAGACGGGATATTTGGATTGGAAACTCATTACCAATCTAAGTGCCTGTGATACTGCGTGGGTATTTGTGCGTCCAAGCAGTGGAGACTTCCATGGCCAGGTAGAACTGCAGCCGTACAATGATGGATGGAGGCTCTCCTTCACACCTGACTCAGTTGATGCCGGCCAATATCGATATCTGTACTTCGGAGTCACTAATGGCTTCGACTCCAACCTCTATGTAGTCTACATTGAAGTACCTGCCTTGCCGCTCTATGCCATCAGAATTCAGTCAATACATGACCAGCACCAGGGGCAGTTTGCCAAAGTTTCGGTTACAATGGACCGGAAATCCGATGTAGTCCCGATTGGTGGGTTCGACTTCTTGTTAGCTTATGATAATTCCGCGCTCTCTTTGCAGGGCGTAACCCCGACAGCCCTATACAATGATTGCAAATGGGAGTACTTCACTTATCGGTACGGAGCTATTGGAAATTGCTCTGGCGGCTGTCCATCCGGGATGGTCCGGGTTGTCGGACTAGCCGAAACCAATAACGGCAATGATAAACATCCGACCTGCTACAATCCGGCGGCCGTCCCCGAAGAACTATTCACGATGACTTTTCTGACTTCAAATAATCGAATCTATGAATGCGGACATATCCCTATTCAGTTTTTCTGGATTGACTGCGGGGACAATGTGATGGCATACCAGACTGGCGAATATGTGCTGGCTGTGAACCGGGTATTTGATCGCGACTCTTCAGGGCAGACAGATATCCAGGTTGACTCATCGCTGGCCACATTTCCAGGATACGCCGGCATTCCTATCGGTGCCTGCTATGGTCTATATATTCCACCGTATAATACCGATCCAAAACGTGTGATCGACTTCTACAACGGCTCAATTAACGTCGCCTGCTCAGAGTCAATTGATGCCCGTGGGGCAGGAGATATGAATTGCAACGGCGTCCCCTGGGAACTTTCCGACTATGTTGTGTATATGAATTACTTTTTGCATGGCGTCGCGGCATTTGGTGGCAACGTAAATTGCGCAAACGCAGCCTCAGACATAAACGCTGATGGAATCGAACTCACGGTCGCGGACCTTGCTTACATGGCGCAGGTTATTATTGGAAACGCACTTCCCTACCCCAAAGGTGACTCACTTCGCGACTCATCTTCTAATGTCACAATGATTGCCGTTGTAGATTCACCTGTCGGCGGGATTCTGACCGGTACAGACGACACCCTCGGGGCGGCCTTCTTCGTTTTTGAAGGCGATGCTGTCGTGAGCAATTGGACAACCGGATATCAGTTCGTTACCTATTTCAATGGCACAAACACGCATGTCCTCATAGCTCCTCAACTGACTGAGCCAAGGGAGTATATCTTTTCCGGTCACTTGTTGAGGGCAGTTAACCGAGCGGATACAACTAAAGCCGCAAAGCTGATATCTGCTGACGTGGCAACTTATGCGGGCCTTCCAGTCAGAGCCACTATCGATTATGTGACAGGTACTCCCGACGAACGTGGAAATAACCTCCCCACCCAGTTCGCGCTCCACCAGAACTACCCCAACCCGTTCAATGCCGGGACCGTGATCGATTTCGATCTGCCGACCAGCTCTAATGTCTCCCTCGATATTTTCAATATTCTGGGGCAGACAGTCTGGACATCGACTTCCCACTACGCGGCCGGATCGCATAGGATTGAGTGGACCGGGAACTTGTCGGCAGGCGGGACCGCCTCGAGCGGCGTTTACTACTATCGCCTGACTGCTGGGAGTTTTGTAGAAACCAAGAAGATGGTGCTTCTGAAGTAGATTCAAAAGAGGGAGGCTTTGGCCTCCCTCTTCCTCTGGTTCGATAAATTCAATTCAGAATAGCAGGCCGAGTTGCAGACTGAGATAGATCTGCCGGCTGGTGAACTGGTGCGGTACGCCATGGACGGACTGGCCCGTGTCATCTCCCGGCGAAGCCGGATCGTCGCCATACCAATTCATCGACTCACTTCCTTTCGCCGCCAGCGAGTGGTAATCGGCGGCAAGCTCCAAAATGGGTCGTGGTCCGGACGGCAACCGCTGGAGTCTAAATTCAATTCTGCCACGAGCAATGAAGCCACTTCCATTGGCGCTACCCTGCGTATAGAAGTTCCGTAGCAGGTGATCATCTCGGTCGTTCACCCAAGTTGGGGCGAAGGCTGTAGTCAGACCAAGCTGAACATTTTTCACCGGGCTATAGTCCCAAAAGACGCCTAAATAGACGCAGTCCCATGTAACACGATATTTCCCCACCAAGCCATATATGTTCAGATCGGCCGGAATGGAGTCCCCGGCGTACTGCCAGCCGATTGCATCATTCAGATTCTGCTGTGCGCGAGTGTGGAGAAGACCGGCAACTCCTCCCAGGCAAAGCTTTTGAGCTCGCACGAATGATGCTTTACCTTCGATAGAGAAGGAAAAATTGTGAAGATCGGATTGCGACTCGGTGTAACTGAATTTGCCGCCCCCGGCACCCACCGTATCGAGCCAATCATGGTCCCGCATCGGCTTTCGAGCGTTGCCAAGATTGATACGAACTGTGCCTTCCACAGACCAAAAGGTCTTTGCCGCGTCCCTCGCTCTGAGCCCAATTCCGATGCCCACATGGGTAGCATCGATAGGAAAGTCAAGTTCGCTCTTGGCATGACCGAGTATGGTCCGACCCTCGTCGAAATAGCCCGTTTGGTCATAGACGTACTTATTATATCCGTAGGCCGTAGATATCTGGGGTTGAACAAAGAAATCAAAATTCCGCGCCGCGAATACCGGCGATGCACCGATCAGCAGGCTGGTCACCACAAGATAACGGAAGAGCTTCACTGGCTTTCTCCCAAAGGTCAGAGTTTATAAGAAGATATTGAAGCGGACTCACGTGGGCAAGGACTTAGGAGCAGGTCAGAGTAGCCCCATCGCACGCAATTCTTCGACGATCTTGAATGATACTACGTGCACGTGCTCTTCAACCTGCGGAGACATTCCGCCTCCCAACTCAAATTGAGCCGCTTCGGCCCCGAACAGAATGAGCAGGGGTGGCAACGTGCCAAGCGCGCGAGCCGTCTCGATTGCCTGAACCACGCCGAACTCGTGGGACGATTGCGTGAGAATATTCGCCGGGATTCTCCCCTGGGACGCATCGAGGCGGTACAGTGTCCCCGGTGCGACTCCCGACTTGACGGCGTCGACGATCATGACGATCTGGTGACCCTTCCAGAGTTCCATGAGCGAAGCCCCTTCCCCGTGGTGTTCCACGACTTCAATCCCGGGCAGGTGCAATTGTTGGACTTCGCGGACAACACAAAGGCCGAAAGCATCGTCGCCGCGGAATTCGTTGCCGATTCCTATGACCAGCGCTTTCGGCCCTTTCAATTCATTCTCCCCGCCCACGTGAATTCCCCTTACGAGCGATCCACTTTCACATGTAGAGCGTGCGTCGCACAGGAGATACAGGGATCATAATTTCGCACCGCCTGCTCACACTGCCAGGTCAGTTCCTCGGTACTCAGATTGAGGTTTCTGGTGGCATATTCCCGAAGATCACTCTCGATCTGCTTCTGGTTCTGTGATGTCGGCGGCACAATCTTGGCGTTTTCGATTATCCCGTCATCGGAAATCGTGTACTTGTGGTACAAGATCCCTCGCGGAGCCTCGGTACATCCATGCCCGGTTCCTGCCTTAGGCTTCACGTCGACAAACGGTGCCGGCGGCGGCTCATACTGATCGATTATACGAAGCGCTTCATCACAGGCATAAACCGTTTCGATAGCCCGGACCACAATACTCTTGAACGGGTTGTGACACCCCTTTTTGAAGCCGGCCACACTCGCGGCTTCGAGTGCCGGTTTGCTCAAGTGATCGAAATTCAGATTGATTCGAGCGAGCGGGCCGACAAAATATGCTCCTTTGCCTAAGTGAACGGAGTGCAAGGCATTGGCATGTTCCATATGTTCTTCGGCAAAGTGTTTCTCGTAGTCTGAAATATCAATGTCCAGGCCGTCGCTCGATACCAAGCGCCCTTCGTTAATGGGATATTCTTTGGCGTGTCTCAGCGATACGAATTCATATTCCGGTTCAAAATCCGGGAAATTGAAAGTAGATACCCATCGGCAAGTCTCCAGAGACGTGTCCCGGGCCCATTTGAGCGGCTCGACCAAAGCCTGAAGTTCCTTCTTGGTAGGCAGACGATAGAACCCGCCGACACGGACGTTGATCGGATGAATTTCACGGCCGCCGACAAGATTCATGATGTCGTTGCCGATCTTCTTCATCTTGAGCCCCTTGGTCACTACTTCGGGGAAATCGGCAGCCACCTGGATGGCATCTTCATAACCAAGGAAATCAGGCGCATGAAGCATGTAGACGTGGAGAACGTGGCTTTCAATCCATTCACCGCAGTACAGAAGGCGGCGGAGTTCGCGGAGCTGGCCATCAATCTTCACGCCGCAGATACTTTCCATGGCGTGAACGGAACTCATCTGATAAGCCACCGGACAAATGCCGCAGATTCGAGCGACGATGTCCGGAGTTTCCGTAAATCGACGGCCGCGCAGGAAGGCTTCAAAGAAGCGTGGTGGTTCAAATATGCGGAACTTGACGTCTTCTACTTTGTCACCCTTAATCTTGACGTGGATGCCGCCTTCACCCTCCACGCGGGCGAGGTATTCAACTTTTATCGTCTTACTTTTCATGGGTTTCACTCTCTTTGCGGAATGCGTCGGCATACGCGTTATAAGTACGGTATGACCGAACCAGATCGCTGTCTTCGACACCAAGTTTCTTCCACCAATCGGCGAGCGACGACGTATTGGGGGTTTCTTTGGGTCCAAAGCAACCGAAACAGCCGCGGTTATAGGACGGACAGAGCGCATCACAGCCGGCCTGTGTGACCGGGCCAAGACAGGGAATACCCTGTGCCACCATGACACAGACTGTTTGGCGACGTTTGCACTCCATGCAGACGCTGTAAGGCGGAGTAATTGGTTTCCGGCCGTGGAGGAAGGCACACAAGACTTCGACCAACTGCTTCTTGCTGATCGGACAGCCTCGCAGTTCATAGTCGACGAACACGTGGTCGGCGATCGGCGTCGATTTATTGAGCGTTTCGATGTATTCAGGCGATGCATAGACAATCGACGTGTAGTCTCTGACATCCTTGAAATTTCGAAGAGCCTGGATGCCGCCGGCGGTCGCGCAGGCGCCAATCGTAATCAGGACTTTGGATTGCCGGCGAACCTTATGGATTCGCTCGGCGTCGTGGGCGGTCGTAATCGAACCTTCCACCAGTGAAATATCGTAAGGTCCCTTCTGGACATTGCGTGACGCTTCGGCAAAGTTGGCTATCTCTACTGCTCCTGCTACCGCCAACAATTCATCTTCGCAATCCAACAAACTGAGCTGACAACCGTCACAGGAAGAGAATTTCCAGACTGCCAGTTTCGGACGTGCTGCCCTTGCCATATCTATATCTCTCTCGTCAGGAAGAACTGTTTGATTTTGTCGTACCGGAATACCGGTCCGTCCTTACACACGAACATAGGCCCGAACTGGCAATGACCGCAGAATCCGACGGCGCACTTCATGTTTCGTTCCATGGTCAGGTAGATTTGGTCGATCGCGACTCCGCGCTTCTGCAGGGCCAGAACCGTGAAGCGCATCATGATTTCCGGGCCGCACAACATGGCCACCGTGTTGGTCGGATCAAACGGCGCTTTCGGTATCAAGTTCGTCACTACCCCGACATTGCCATGCCAATTGGCCATGGCTCGATCCACCGTCACGTGGACTTCGAGGTCAAAGCGCGCCCGAAGGTTCTCGAGCTCCTTCCGGTACAGAATATCTGCCGGGGTTCGAGTACCATACAGAAGGACGACTTTGCCATATTTGGTGCGATTGGCCAATACGTAGTAAAGGGCAGGCCGCAATGGGGCCAAACCAATACCACCGGCAACGATCACAATGTCATTCCCCTGGGCTTCGACCACCGGCCACGCGGTTCCATACGGACCACGGACGCCGATGACGTCCCCTACTTTCAGTTTTCTCATCGCTTTGGTGACCGTGCCGACAGCGCGGGTGGTATGAACCAGCGAACCGGTCTGCGTGGGATCGCCGCTGATGGAGATTGGGACCTCCCCAACGCCGAAAACATAGAGCATGTTAAACTGCCCCGGCAGGAAGGCAAAATCCTCTCCTCCTTTGGCCGGCGCGAGATCGAGGGTAAAGGTATCGTAGGTGTCGTATCGAATCTTTCGAACACGAAACATGTACGGATACAACGGATCGTGAGATTCTACCGACATAGGCTGTGCTTCAGCAACAACTGGTGTACTCATTTATATAAATCCAAGAGCTGTACGCGTGTGTTTTCGAGTCTCTGTTCCATGATCTGGGCGAAACGGCGATACAGTTCATAGCCCAGTTCGTGGTCGTCTTCAACTTTCTTTCTCAGGCAGGCGCCATCGAGCGCAATTGCCCTGGTCAGGTCAACGGCAATGGAGTCAAAATGGCCGATAAATGGTGGGAAAAGGAAGGACCAGCCGACAATGTCCCCCTCACCGACCGTCTGAATCGTAATTGCACCGGCGGCGGGATGGTACATTTCCACTGCTACCTTTCCGACGCGGATAATGTAGAAGTAGTTGGCTAACTCACCGGCACGGTCGATATACTGGCCGGCATCGAATTTTACATTGGACGCACATCCGACCATGAGATCCAAATGCGCCTGCGACATTCCGCTAAAGAACGGATGCTCGGACAGATACCGTCTAAGGTCTTCCATTGGTTCACTCCTTCCCTTTATTGGCCATGGGATCAATCGAGTCGCTCTCTCGAATTGCTCGTGCTTCTTCCGTTATGTCAATCCCCACCGGGCACCAGGTAATACACCTGCCGCACCCGACACATCCGAGCGAACCGAATTGGTCCTGCCACGATGCCAGCTTGTGGGTGAGCCACTGACGATAGCGCATGCCGTGTGAGGTACGCACCGAACCACCATGGATGTACGAGAAATCCATCGTGAAACAGGAATCCCACCGACGCCAGCGTTCGGCTTCCGTTCCCGTCAAGTCAGTGACGTCTTCGACAGTCGTGCAGAAGCAGGTGGGACAAACCAGCGTGCAGTTGCCGCAGGTCAGGCATCGACTGGCGACTTCGGCCCATCGCGGGTGCTCAAGATTTCTATAGAGAAGCTGCTTTATGTCACGAGTTTCGAGCATGCGCCCCATTTGACGTGCGGCTTCGGCAACGATTCCCGCTGCTTGATCCACCTGCGCACTCTCGGCAGGGGTGGTCGGGAGATTCGCTATCACGTCGGCACCTCGCTTAGTCCCGACTTCCACCAGGAAATAGTGGGTGGTTCCTGAGTATACTTCAGTAAGCAAGAGGTCATAGCCGGACTTCACTCGAGGACCACTGTCGGTAGAGACGCAAAAACAGGTTCCTCCTCCGCGACTGCAGTTCACAGCGACGATGAAATTCCCGTCGCGGTGCCGCTGATAGTAGGAATCTTTGTATTGGCTATTCAGAAAAACATTGTCTTGAATTTCAATGGCGCGCAGTTCGCATGAGCGAACACCAATGAAGGCGTATTTCGATGGCTCCTCGGGCGTCACTTGCACCTTAAAATCTGTGCCATCGCTTTTCGCTTTCCACAAGCACAGGCCGGAGGAGTGCAACCAGCGTTTCCATGAGTGTGGCCCATGATTGAAACCAAAGATGGTCTTGGCCTTGGTGTGCTTGAGATGATATTTCCCACCATCCTGGCTGTCCTGCCAGCCAATCGGAAGGTCAGTCCCCTTTTCAAGTTCTTCGAGAACGATTGCCCCATTTCGAACCTGGGGACCGATCGTGCAATAGCCTTGCTTCTTGAGCAGATCGATGAGTGCCGAGATCCCATCGGGTTTCAACACCATTGGTTTAGGTGTAGCGTTCTTGGGAAATTCTGCTTTTCGGTCGGTAACCGCCTGACCATGGTCATTATTCACAGGTGTATTCTCCACATTTTCAGCTCCATCTTCCGATAGACAATGACCAAGTATGTGAAATAATGCACAAACTGTCAATGACTAAACAGCGTCATGATGGACTGTTTTATATATGTATATCGGCATCTGCAACAAAAGTATTAGGACTGGAATTGTCGCTTTCATAACATAACTCATTGATTAATAACGAACTTAGAAAGCCCGCCGACAACCGTTCGGTGACCGCAATCGATCAAATTAAGATTACTTTTCTGCTCTATTCCGTGATGGCACGGCCGCGCCGTTGTCTGGATTTGTACATTTCTGCCGGGCTACAGGAGCCCCACGAAATCTGCTGATTCGTACGGGCCTGTCCGGTGGAAGGACCAAGAACTGCTCGGATCGACCCGCTCCATATTTGGGTTACGCAGATAGCTGCATGACTGGAGCAAGGAGACCTCTAAGACGCCCTGCAGGGGCCAATGAATTATTGCCCTCGGCGGACAAGTCGACAGAAGGTTCCAGCGATCTTTTCGAAGAGAAACTCGGCAATCAATTAGAGGCGGCGAATCTGTTACGCGAGGTCCCAGAAACGCTTGCTGTCGTCCTTCTCGTATAATAGTTTGTCCCACAAACATGGCTTCAAAAGGCATATGAAATTAGTACTGGCACAGCTAAATCCAGTTGTCGGAGACCTAGACGGAAACGCGAATCGTCTGCTTGCTGTCTGCCGGGAATACAAGGACAAGGCCGACCTGGTCATTGCTTCAGAGCTCTATTTGACCGGCTATCCCCCCCGTGATCTATTGGCCGAACCGTGGTTTCTAGAGCAGACTTCAACTGCCATTCAGCGACTGGTGGAAGCCTCGAGAGAATTCCCTTCGATCGGCCTGCTCTTCGGCGCGCCAGTCCCGACAGGCGAACCAAGCGGTCACGGAATCTACAATGCAGCCATTTTGATTTACAATGGCAGGATCGAATTCACCCAGCACAAGTCCCTCCTCCCAACGTATGACGTCTTTGATGAAGCTCGCTACTTTGATCCGTCAACCAAGGTCGGCGTGATAACATTCAAGGGAACCGTCCTTGGGATTAATATTTGCGAAGACGCCTGGAACGACCCCGAACTGTGGCCGAATCCGATGTACCGTCGTGACCCGGTTGCTGAGCTGGCATCCCAGGGAGCCCAATTGCTCATCAACATCTCGGCTTCCCCATTCTACCTGGGCAAAGAAGACATTCGGTTTCGGTTGGTACAAAATCACGCGCAACGCCACGGCCTCCCGTTCGCATTCGTCAATCAGGTTGGCGGTAACGACGAACTGATTTTTGACGGACGAAGCATGTTTTTCGATGCCAAAGGAGGACCATCTCTCCTGATGCCGGATTTTGAAGAGTGTGTTACAGTTATCGACACCGTTCGGAACACAGAGCCGGTCGAATTTGAAAATCCAGACCTCATGGAATCACTTCACAGTGCGCTGGTCCTGGGGCTGCGTGACTATCTGACCAAGTGCGGTTTTCATAAGGCCGTGATCGGCTTGTCGGGAGGAATCGACTCGGCTATTGTCGCAGTTCTGGCTGCAGAAGCGGTGGGTCCACGACAGGTACTCGGAGTCGCGATGCCGTCGGAATATTCTGCCGATGAAAGTGCTGTTCTTGCCCGCCAGTTGGCTGAGAACCTCGGCATAGAGTTCAAGCTTATCCCTATTAACCAGCTCGTCAAGACCTACCGCGCGACCCTGGATCCACAATTGGGTACCTCGCCCGACAAGATCGGCCTGACCTTTGAAAACATTCAGGCGAGAATTCGCGGCAATATCCTCATGGCCTTCTCCAATGAATTCCAGGCTCTGGTCCTGTCCACTGGAAACAAGAGCGAGTTGGCCACCGGCTACTGCACGCTCTACGGAGACATGGCTGGAGGACTGGCTGTTATCTCTGACGTACCGAAGACTATGGTGTACGATCTGGCGAATTATATGAATCGCTCAAAGGAGATCATCCCCCGTCGAATAATCACGCGCCCGCCTACAGCCGAGCTCAAACCGAACCAGCTGGATCAGGACTCGCTTCCTCCATATGAAGTCCTTGACGCAATTCTCAATCTCTACATCGAGGAACATCAATCGCGGTCACAGATTGTGAAGCACGGCTATGAACCGTCGGTAGTCGACTGGGTCATCAAGACGGTGAATCGTAGCGAGTATAAGCGGCGTCAGGCCGCACCCGGACTTAAAGTAACCACTCGGGCTTTTGGAATAGGACGTCGTATGCCGGTAGCGGCGCGATATGATGCCTGACCGGCTCGAATAATGAGGTAATTGCCATGACTAGCGCAAAGAGAGCGAGCACCGTTTGTCTTCTCGCAACGCTCTCAGTCCTCGGACTTACACTACTCCCCATCGCAAGTGTAGCCGCCCCCCAAGATACCACGAGAGCCGTTGCACCATCCGCCCGACTCGGCATAATTCTCGTAATCGACCAGATGGTGCCCGACTATCTCGCGCGATTCTCGGGTCAGTTTACCGGAGGATTGGCGCGTCTACTGAGGGATGGTCTGCTGTTTTCAAACGCATATCACGATCACGCCGCCACTGAAACGTCAGTTGGTCATGCCACCCTTTCCACCGGCCGCTATCCGATGCACAACGGCGTGATCGGGAATGACTGGTACGACCGAGAAGACAGGCGAGTGGTTTATTCGTGCGAGGATAGCGCCTCACACATATTGGGAGACACTGCAGCAGTCGGCCGATCACCAAGACGACTCATCGGATTGGCGCTCGGTGACTGGATGAAGAAGCTGCGGCCCACGACCCGAGTATACTCGGTGGCCCTGAAGGACCGAGCTTCGATTCTGCTGGGTGGCCAACATCCGGATGCAGCATTTTGGTACAGCCGTTCAACAGGCAGGTTTGTTTCGTCGGAATACTACATGGCGTCGGTTCCGGCCTGGCTGGACTCATTCAATTCATCCGGTGCAGTTACGCTCAATTATCGAAAAGGGTGGACGCTCCTTCTGCCTGACTCAGCATATCATCTCTCGCATGCGGACAAGTTTCCTTCGGAAAACGACGGCGTCCACACGACCTTTCCGCACTTGTTTGACACTGCCACCGGCGTGCCCGACAAGAACTACTTCGGAGCATTCTATGGAACTCCGTTCGCCGACGGCCTCCTGCTGGATTTGGCTCGGACAGTCATTGCCCATGCAGAGTTGGGTCTCGACACCGTACCAGATCTCCTGTGCATCAGCTGTTCGGCTGCCGATGCTATCGGCCATACCTACGGACCAAATAGCTGGGAGATTCAGGACTACTATCTCAGGCTGGATAAGTACCTCGACACGTTTCTGACCTATCTGGACCAGACGGTCGGAGCGAATAAATACTGCATCGCTATGTCCTCAGATCATGGCATCTTGCCCTTACCCGAAGATCTTCAGAACCAGGGCATTGCGTCAAAGAGGCTGCCGATTGACTCGATAACTCGGGATATCCGCGCCATTGGAGTACAAATACAGGCGGATTTCAAGCTGGAAGGAAATCCCGTTGCCGATGCCAGCTACGACGTTCACTTGTCCTATGACGGCGCGCGCAAGAAGGGGATGAGTGACCCCGACTTGCAGCAGATAGTAGCCGCAAGAATTCGGCACCTTCCCTACATCGCCGATGCCTTTACCCGGGATGAACTTCAGTCGGGTGGCGGAGCCGGTCGACTGTATTTCGAGCAATTTCGCAATTCGTTCCACCCGCTCCGTGGACCGGACATCTATCTCAGATATCCGGAATACGCCTTGCCGGGATCATCGAAATTTGGCACATCGCACGGGACGCCGTATTCATACGATACCAACGTTCCGATTCTCTTCCTCTGCCACACGACATCCGGGCGGAACACCGACCACATCATGACAATAGATCTGGCACCGACGCTCGCCCGATTACTTGGTGTGCAGATTGGTCTCAGAGATATGGATGGTCGGGCGTTGCAGCAGCTGTTTCCGGCTGGCCGCTAGCGAATTCAGTGCGATAGAATTGCTTCAGGCAGCATGGGTGGACTGGTAAGTTCCTGCGAACGCCCGTTTACCCATTGGAGAACACGATCACACGCTTCTCCAAGTGCATGTGCGACGGGGAGCGTCATTGACTCGGATAATGTTTCGATATCCTGTGCTTCCACCGCTAATACATCTATGCGCTCCGGCATATCCAATCCAAATTGAATGCCCAGACTAATTGCCGATGGCAGGCTGATCTGATGACTATTAACGAGGTGCCGCGACGGTGTCAGCAAACTCGCTTCAAAGAAGTGCAGTAACCCCGCCTTTGCACCGGTGGAGATGGCGTCTACGATTAACACGTGACGTCTTTCCTGCAAGACGTCGATAAGAGTGAATCCTGCGATTGAAGAAAACTCAATATCCGCAGTCTCGGATGATTGAAACGACTCCCTCAGTCGATTGTGTACGTGATAGCCGAAGGAGTCATCACTCAATACCTCGTTGCCGAGGCACAGAACCAGAATTGGCTTCATCAGCCTCTCCGGACGGAATCTACAATATCACCTGAAGCAGCATCGTGCATCACCAACTCAAGCGGCATCTCGCCGGGCAGAGTGTGCGTGGCACAGCCGAAGCAGGGGTCGTAGGCGCGGAAAGCCATTTCGATCCGGTTCAGCATACCGTCGGTGATCTTCGTCCCTTTCTTGATCACTCCTTCAGCTGCCTTTTTGATCGACATCGTGATCGGGGCATTATTATTGGTAGTCCCGACGATCAGGTTCGCCTCGGTTACAATTCCGTTCTTGTCGGTCTTGTAATGATGTGTGAGCGTTCCTCGCGGTGCCTCGACAATACCAACCCCCTCGCCAACAATGCCTGTCGGAACGTTGAGGACATGGTCCGAAGTGATTTCGTCGTCTTTGGCCTGCTGAAGCGTTGCCTCGCAGGCGAACATCAGCTCGACTACGCGCGCCCAATGGGTGGCGAGCGTTGAGTGGACCGGCTTCTTGCCGGAGCGCTCACCGGTCAGCGTCTCGTAGAAGCGCTCATACTCAGCCTGAGCCAGCGGAGTGGCCATGCCGTTGGAGACATTTAACCGCGCCAGAGGTGTCGCCTTGTACACGCCTGAATCCTTGCCGTCGACAAATCCCTTCCACCCTACATTCTTGAGATAAGGATACTTTAGATAGCTGTACGGCTCGACGTGCTCCGCAACATGATTCAAATAGTCCTTTGCCTCGTAAGACTCAAAGTCTGCGCCTTCGGGGTCGGTCACGTGGACCATACCGTCGTAGAAGGTCACTTTGCCGTTACTGTCAACCAGTCCCATGTTATAGGTTTTGTGTGCATAAGCGTCAGAGAGAATCATGTCGACGTACGCCTTATTCGCCAGCACGACGTCATTCAAGACCTGAATGGTGAACTTGGCAAATTCGACCATTTCCTCACCGATCTTGATGATCTCCTGCTGTTCTTCCTTGGTGATTCTCTTGGAGAGACCGCCGGGAATCGACGTCACCGGATGAACCTTTTTGCCGCCGATAATTTCAATCACCCGCTGGCCGCGGGCTCGATGAGCAATTACCTTCTTGCCGGCGTCGATACCGACTTTGGCAATGACTCCGAGGATGTTCCGTTCTGCCGCCGGTGCATCAGGTCCGCAGACGAAATCCGGGCCACCGAGAGCATAGAAGTGCGTACAATGGTCACCGGCATAGAACGCATTGTACATGAGTTCGCGGAGTTTTCTGGCCGCCGGTGGAATGGTAACTCCGTAAACGGCGTCGGCCGCCTTTGCCGCCGCCATATGGTGAGCGTCGGGACAGACACCGCAAATTCTGGTGGTTATGCGCGCCAGTTCCTCGACCGGTCGTCCCTGGCAGAATTTTTCGAATCCCCGCAATTCAGGAACTTGAAAGTAGCAATTGGCCAGACTTCCGTCATCGTTGATGAACAGGTGTATCTTGCCGTGCCCCTCGAGGCGGGTAATCGGATCAATCAGAATCTGTTTCATGACTGTACCCTCCGAAGCATCGAATCCGGAAGACTGAAGCGGTAAAAGGTCCCGAGCGGGTCGGCGATAGTCGCGATAATCTCATCAATCTCCCTGGGATCAACTGAGTCAATGACGCTGCCGATCGCTGACGCCATTTTGGCTCCCTGATCGTGTACGTTGCTTGGGGCACCATAGCATCCGCGACACGGCACTCCCGCTCCGACGCACTTTGCTCCGCAGCCGGCTCGAGTAGCCGGACCAAGGCAGACCATTCCCTGCTCCATCAAGCAGATTTCCGGATCACTCACCTTTTCAAACGGGCGAATGAACTTCTTGATTTTCTTCACATCTCGCTTGCGAGTGCATTCGTCGCAGCAGCTCTTTTCCGATGCCCCGAGTACCGTTCCCTTTGGGGGAAGCGGTTTCCCGTTTTGCAGAATGTCTATTACCGCGGAAATTACGGCAGCAATTTGGTCTGACTGGGGTGGACATCCCGGAATGATATAGTCAACGTCGACTACCTGAGGAAGGGTGCGGACGGTGTTCCAGAGATTGGGAATAGTCAACTTTCCTTCAGGGACCTGCACCGAAGTCTGGGGCATGACACCTTCGGGGTTGACGGTCGATGGAGACTGCTTGTAGGCATATTCCATGATTCCCTGTTTGGTATAGAAATTGGCCAATCCGGGTATGCAGCCTTCGGATGCGCAGCTTCCAAACGCACACAGTACCACCGACTTGCGGCGAAGCAGTTCGGCTATCTCGTAGTTCTCGTCGCTTCTGATAGCACCGTTGAAAAGTGTCAGGGTGATGGACTTGTCTTCCATCTTGCGGACATCGTCGTACTTAAAGTCCGTCGCACAGGGCCAGAGGACGATATCAAAGAAATTGGCGACATCCAGAATCTTCTCTTCTATGTCCAGAATGGCGATATCACAGCCGCCGCACGATGCCGCCCAATAGATCGCCAGTTTAGGCTTTGCCATGATTTACTCCTTCTCCCCACGAGCGTGGGCAAGTTCCCTGGAAGGATCAAATGCCCAATCGGTCAACCGAAATGGACCCAGAGCACGAATCTGCTCGGTGAATTCTGACACGACCTGCTGGTATCGCGCTCCTTCTGAAGCTGAGACCCACTCCAGCCGAAGGCGCCGCTTGTCAATCCCCATTCCCTCGACGATTTTTGCCGTCATCGGTATTCGACGGAGGCACTTATAGTTTCCCTCGACATAGTGGCAGTCGCCCGGATGGCATCCACACACGAGAACGCCATCGGCGCCATTTCTGAACGAGTCGAGGATGAATCCCGGGTCGACGCGTCCGCTGCACATGACGCGAATTGTATGGACATTGGCCGGATACTTCATTCGCGATGTTCCGGCCAAGTCAGCGCCTGTGTAACTGCACCAGTTGCACAGAAACCCTATGATGCGAGGTTCAAAGCTCATGCCAGCATCCCTTCGATTTGCGCGTATATCTGATCATCGGTGAAATGCCTCCCCTTGATCGCACCTGACGGACATGCCGCCACACATGTGCCACACGCTTTGCACAGTGAGGAATTGATGTGGCTGATCTTCTTGTCTTCGACAAACGAAATGGCCGTATACGGGCACATATCGTTGCAGATTTTGCACCCGGAGCAGAGTTCATCCTGGATTTCCGCATAGGCGGCGTCCATGAGGATTTCTTTCTGACACATAAGTTTCATCGCCTGGGCAGCCGCCGCTCCGGCCTGAGCCACTGAGTCCGGTATGTCTTTGGCGCCCTGACAGACGCCGGCCAGAAATACACCGTCGGTAGTCGTCGACGCCGGCGCCAGTTTCGGGTGAGCCTCGATAAACCAGCCATCGGCTCCGGTGGAGATGTTGAATTTCCGACCCGCCTCCTTGGCGTCAGCGCGAGCCTGGAGCGCAGTACAGAGGATTACCATATCGACCGGAATTTCGCGGAACTTGCCAATCAGAGTATCTTCGCACCGGACCAAGAGCGGCCCTTCGGCTTTGCGTTGGAAAGTAGTCGAGACCACTTCCGCGGCTTTCCCTCTGATAACATTCACGCCTTCATGGAGAATTCTCTGATAAAATTCCTCGTACCCCTTGCCGTATGCCCGCATGTCGATGTAGAACTGGTAGACTTCAGCGCTGGTTTTCTCGGTCACGAGATGGGCAAACTTCATCGCGTACATGCAGCAGACGCGACTGCAATACTTGTGGTGGTGTTCGTCGCGGCTCCCGATGCAGTGCAGGATGGCAATGGACTTGGGTTCCCGTCCGTTTTCCAGGATCACTTTTCCGCCGGTCGGTCCGGCGGCATTGTTCATGATTTCGAATTCCTCGGCCGTTACCACATTGGGGAGCGTCCCGTAGCCATACTGCTTCATCGGGGTTGGATCAAAGCTGTCGAATCCAGTCGCCATCACGACAGCGCCAACTTCGATCTCTTCGATTTCGTCCGAGACATTAAAGGCAATAGCTTCTTTCGGACAGACCTTTGAGCAAACCATGCATTGGCCGGTCTTGAAGTGAATGCAGTTTTCCCGATAGATCCGCGGCACATTGGGCACTGCCTGCCTGAACTGCAAGGTTATTGCGGCGTTGGGACTGAGGTCGAGTTCGCGGTGATTCAGTACCCGGTCCTCAATGTCTTCCATTTTCATGTAACCGGTCGGACATAACTTTGCGCATGCCCCGCAGAGAATGCAGGCGTCGGAGTCTAAAGCGAAAGGTGTCGAAACATCGCGCTGCGATCCGCGATTGACAAATGAGAGAGCATGCGCTCCTACGACTTCATCACAGATGCGAACGCAGAGTCCACAGAGTATACAGGTGTAGTCTCCGGTTCCCCATCTCGGTTCTTTGATGCCGAGTTGCTCACCCAGGTTTTGGAGAACAGCTACGGGCGCACAATTGGCCATAAGCATCTCCAAATTGGTGCGCCTTGCATTGACCACTCTGGGAGTGTCGGTCCAGATCTCCAAGCCATCCCACGCCGGATAGTTGCAGGCGGTGACGATCTTATTCCAGCCATTGCCGGCCCGCGCTTCGACACAGCAAATGCGGCAAGCCGCGTAGGGGGTCATGTACGGGTAATAGCACAGCGTAGGAATATCTACACCCAGCGATCTGGCCGCTTCCAGGACGTAGGATCCTTCTTCCACCTCTACCGACTGGCCGTCTATTTTGATTTTGACTAATGGCATATTGACTCTCCTAGGCGACAACCGGTTCAGGTTTTGATGGCGCCAACCAGCGTTCCTTTGCCCGCGTCTGGACTGCTTCTCCTTCGCCCCGTTTCACGCGCTTAATGCTGGCATACTTGCAGATCTGATAGCAAGCACCGCACTGAATGCATTTATCCTGAACGATGTAGTGAAGTTTCTTGGCTTCTCCGACAATCGCCTGTGTCGGACACGACTTGTAGCAGGCGTGGCATCCGGTGCAGGATTCATCGATCGCATGCGACACCAGCGCCTTGCAGACACCTGCCGGGCAGCGATGATCCAGGACATGGGCCAAATATTCCTGCCGGAAATACCTGATAGTCGACAGAACCGGATTCGGTGCCGATCCGCCGAGCTGGCAAAGGCTGGTATCGGTGATCACCTGAGACAACTGCTCGAGATAGCCGATATCCTCAAGGGTTCCCTCTCCATCAGACACTTTGGTGAGTATCTTGAGCATGACCACGATCCCTTCGCGGCAGGGAACGCATTTCCCGCAGCTTTCTTCCTGAAGGAAATTCAGGAAGTATTTGGCTACGTCCACCATGCAGGAATCGCTGTCCATGACGATCATGCCGCCGGAACCCATCATTGAGCCGGCACGGGTCAATTCATCGAAATCAACCGGAAGATCCAGCAGACTCTCAACTTTTTCATCTTCCCTAATATCTCCATGAGCCACCATACTATCATGAATGGCCACTTCACCGGTTTCCACAATCAGCGTTCCACCTGATGGTCCCCCGGTCTGGACAGCTTTGAATCGCTTGCCCCCCGGGACACCACCACCGATATCGTACAGGATTTCCCGAAGCGTGATTCCCATGGGTACTTCAACCAGGCCGGTGTTGTTGATCTTTCCGGTCAGGGCGAACACTTTGGTCCCCTTGGAATTCTCTGTTCCGATCGATGAGTACCACTCGGCGCCACGATCCAAGATGATTGGGACATTGGCCCAGGTTTCTACGTTGTTGAGGTTGGTCGGCTTGTCCCACAGCCCCTGTTCGACAGTGTGAATGTACTTGGCCCGTGGTTCCCCCATTTTCCCTTCCAGCGAAGCCATGAGTGCGGTTGATTCGCCACACACAAAGGCTCCGCCTCCCCGTGAGACTTCTATGTCAAAATTGAATCCCGTGCCAAGGATGTTGTCGCCCAATAGGCCGCAATCATGAGCTTGTTCCAGGGCGATAGTCAAATTCTTGACTGCAAGCGGGTATTCGTTGCGGACATAAACAAACCCTTCGCTGCCGCCGATGGCATAGGCACCGATGATCATTCCTTCAATGACGGAGTGCGGATTGCCCTCAAGAAGCGACCGGTCCATAAAGGCTCCAGGGTCACCTTCGTCGGCATTGCAGATGATATACTTCGGCGTTCCGACGGCCCGACGACAGTGGTCCCATTTGCGCCCGGTCGGAAAGCCGCCGCCGCCTCTACCGCGAAGGCCCGACTTCTTAATCAGGTCGACAATTGACTCCGGTTGCATCCGGGTCAGCGCCTTTGCCGCGGGTCCATAGCCACCCAGAGCGATGTAATCCTCGATAGACGTGGGGTCCATCTGGCCGTTACGACCGAAGATCAGCCGCATTTGCTTCTTGTAGAACGGAATGTCCTCGGCGTGTTTGATCACTTCGCCTGTTTGAGGATCTCGGTACAGCAGCTTGTTCACCAGTCGGCCGCCTCTGACGGTCTGATCAACGATCAACTTGACGTCAGCCGGTTTGACCCGCTGGTAGAAGATGCCTTCCGGATTGATCAACAGCAGTGGACCTCGTTCGCAAAAGCCATGGCATCCGGTAGTCTTGATGTCGACCTCATGTTCGAGCCCGGCAGCTGCGATTTCTTTGCGGAGAGCATTGACGACCGCCTGACATCCGCAGGCCAGGCACCCGGTGCCGGCACAGACGCTTATCGACATCTTGTTCGAATCGCGCGATGCAATAATCTGATCGCGATAGTCATTGAGGCCTTGAGGCGTGAGAATTTTTGTCCTCATACCGTTTCTCCTGCTGTTGACTTCTCGTGTTTGCCGCGAAGTTCACCGAGCATCCGATCGGCCTTGGCTACTGTCATATTCCCGTAGTACTGCTCATTGGCCGTGACCAACGGTCCGAGCGCGCAGGCGCCGAGACAGTTCACACGCTCCAGCGAATACTCAAGATCCGCCGACGTCTCTCCGGCCTTGATTCCAACCTGTCGTTCAAGGTGTTCGAGAATGACGACCGACTGTCGTACGTGACAGGCCGTGCCGGTACAGACACAGATATGATTCCTTCCCTTAGGGGTCAGGCTGAAAGAGCGGTAGAACGTGGCAACTCCATATATCTGCGCAAGGGGCAGGCGCATTTTCTTGGAGACCGCAACCATTGCATCCTTGGGCAGGTAGCGATAGTGCTTTTGAATATCCTGGAGAATCATGATCAGCGCCGATGGTTTGGCGCCGTATTGCTTCACAATCTCCGAAATCCGCTTCTCCAGATCAAAATCGGACTTAACTTCAGTGGTCATGCGAGTGCTTCCTCTTCGTCAGGCGCCGGTTCGACGTTTTCGGGCATCGGCTGTGCGCCGGTCAGAACAGTGAGGTCATGTTTTGGGCCCAGTATGTACTTGTCTTTGACATCGAGAAGTCGTCCTTCGCGAAAGACGCAATCACCGAGAATCATCCGTCTCTTCTTCGGGTAGGGACGACTGATGCAAGCCTCGTAGCACGAACCGCAGCTGTTGCACAGCTTTTCGTCCACGTAGCGCGCTTTCCTGCGGACCTTTACCTTGAAACTGCCGATTGAACCGGACACTTCCTCGATGTCAGTCCACGTCATTAGCTTGATATTGGGATGCTTGCCGACCGAGACCATTTTTGGAGTGAGAATACAGGCAGCGCAATCAAGGGTTGGAAAGGTCTTATCAAACTGAGACATATGCCCGCCTATCGAGGCTTCCCGTTCCACCAGATAGACTTGAAAGCCGGCGTCCGCCATCTGCAAGGCCGCTTCGATTCCGGAAATACCGCCCCCGACTACCATAACTGCCTGCTTGATCGGGACGCGCCGCATTTCGAGCGCTTCATGGAAGCGAACGCGGGCAATAGCGGCCCGCACCAGCGCTTTGGCTTTTGTTGTTGCTGCGCGAGCGTCATCGGTAACCCAGCTCACCTGCTCACGAATGTTGGCCATTTCGAAGTAGTACCGATTGAGTCCGGCGGTTTCGACCGCCTTCCTGAACGTTCCCTCGTGCATGAGCGGGCTACAGGCCGCAACCACAACGCGGTTAAGCCCCAATTCTTCGATGTCCTTGCGGATTAACTCCTGTCCGGGGTCGGAACACATGAAGCGATAGTGCTTGGAGACTACCACTCCCGGCAATGTGCGACACGCCTCCGCTACTTTGGCAACATCAACTACCTTGGCAATATTTGAGCCGCAGTGGCAGACGTACACGCCGACCCGAATTTCACTATTCCCATTGGGACCATTCGTACTAGTCATCTGCTTACCTCCGCCAACTTCGCTGTCAATCGATCAGCGGGAATCACGAAGTCCCCCATTCCCATGTCTTCCGCCGGAATTCCGAGTGCGATGCCGACGAGATGACTGAAATAGACCACCGGGATGTTAAAACTCGTGCCGTATACCTGGTTGATTTTGGCCTGATACGCTTCAAGGTTCATCTGGCAGAGCGGGCACGCTGTCGCAATAATGTCGGCGCCATTGTCAACAGCGGCCTGGAGAAGCGTATGATTGAGTTTGTAGGCGATATCTGTCTGTGTGGTCATCAGCATCCCTCCGCAGCATCTCACCTTGCCAGGGAAATGAGTGACCTCTGCCCCTAATCCCTGGAAGAGCCGATCCATCGTCATGGGCTCGTCGACATCGTCGAAAAACCCCTGTGGCCTGACCACCTGACATCCATAGTATGGCGCGACCTTGATCCCAGTGAGCTTAACTCTGGACGCAGCGGCGATCTTCTCGATACCAACGTCGTTGACCAGGATGTCCAATGGGTGGCGGACCGAAACCGTACCTGTATAACTCAAGTTGGCGGCACCGAGCGCGTCGTTTATGTGCTCGCGTTCTTTGGTGTTGGATTCGATAAATCGATTGGTCTTTCTGAGAATCGTGTAGCAGCTGCTGCAGGGCGCACAGATCGGGAGTCCCATGGATTCGGCAAGAGCCAGATTGCGGGCCGAGATGGAATAACCGACCAGCGCCTTCACTGACATGTACATAGTTGCGCCGCAGCAGTTCCAGTCTTCGATCTCCTTCAGCCCGATCTCGAGCTTCTGGAAAACCTGGCGAATGGACTTGTCGTAGGAAGACCCGCTAGTCTCCAGACTGCAGCCCGGATAGTATGCAAATTCCAACATCACGCCTCCGGAATCTGGTTCGCTCGTTTGATAATTGCCCGAACCTGGTCAACCCGTTTGATTTTTGAAGGAAGCAGCCCCAACCTCCCGTGTCGAAACATGGTGAGGGCGAATCCTGTATTTGCGAACAGCTTCATAAAGTCTGACTTCAGGAAATACTTCAGCCCCAGCCCCAATTCGTAGTTCCGGCCGTACTTGTAAACATTTTCGATAAACGCCTTCGACAGCGTGTGCACCGCAAATTTGGGCGGATACACCTTCTTCTCCATCGCCAGACGCTTAAGCGCATACATGGTGTCAGTGACCTTGATGCCGACCGGGCACCGCACCGTACATGAGTAGCATGACGCACAGATCCAAATGGTTCTGCTGTGCAGGATGTCTTCGAGCATCCCGGCCCGAAACAGAGCAATGGTCTGGCGTGGAGTAATATCCATGGCATAGGAAACGGGGCAGCTTCCGGTACAGGTACCGCATTGAAGACAGAGACTTAACTTGTGCCCATCCGGGATGACATCTACCTGGCGCCAGAATGCTTCGCGCAATTCGGCTTCGGTTGGATCAGTTTGCCGGCTCTGTTGGGTCATCGGACCTCCCTAAGGGGTATTTTTCAACCGTGGTATTTTCGGGCTACTAGAATAAGTCCACGCCATACCTGGCGCAACACAATTGTCAAAAAACATGTAGCGATTACTCCAATTTAGACCATTTTTGTCGTATAGTTAGAAGGTCATATTGAACCGGAATTGTCAGATAAGGTCGGCAACCTGCCATTTCCGCCGAATCTCATAGGGCGCCCGGGTTCCCTCTCGGTTCTCGGTCCCACAAAACAACACCAATCTAGGCTGAATCCAAATCTTGTGCCTATCTCGACTTTTGTATTGACAACAAAGAGTTATTAGTCCTCATTCAGCGAGAGAGCAGTAATACCACCATGTGGTTCGAGTGACAGATTGACCAAAAGTCGCAGTCCATTTGGAGACCTGCTTTCATCGTTATCTAGCTTTTTTTGCGTGGACACCCCCGCTTACCTCGCGGGGGTGATCTTTAGGTGGCGTCGGCCCGGGACAGAAAACGGTCATCCTATCCCTATTAACCCATTACCTCACAGATACATGCGGAATAGTCGTGGGGTCTTATGACCATTTTAACATATTTCAGACGCGATTTATCTTGTTTTTGACCGACGAATAGACAAATGTTTGAATCGGAGATTGGTAGTCCTTGACATTTGTGAAAGATTTCACTACTTATAGCCGCGCAAAATTGAATTGAATGGATCGCATTGTAACGTGTCGGAATTCAGCATGCTGGTGGCAAAGAGGTCACGGTTGACGAATCCGATCCAATGTGGTCGTGACAACCTAGGAGGTAATGTAAATGGATAACAAAGCGTTCAACCCCTTTGCCATGGCTCAGGCGCAGTTTGACCGTGCGGCTGATTTCCTTGGCTTGGATCAAGCCACCCGTGATCTGCTCCGGGTACCGATGCGGGAATATGTGTTCGCAATCCCGGTTCGGATGGATGACGGCAAGACCAGAGTGTTCCGCGGCTTCCGCGTTCAGCACAATGATTCTCGCGGTCCGGGCAAGGGCGGCATCCGGTTCCACCCGATGGAGACCATTGACACGGTACGTGCTCTCTCCATGTGGATGACCTGGAAGACTTCCGTGGTCGACATACCGCTCGGCGGCTCCAAGGGCGGAGTCATTTGCGACCCGCACAACCTCAGCATGCGTGAGCAGGAAGCCATCTGCCGTGGCTGGGTACGCGCTCTTTCCAAAGACATTGGCCCGTTGACCGACGTTCCGGCCCCGGACGTGATGACCAACGGCCAGCATATGCTCTGGATGCTTGATGAATTTGAGACCATCAATCGCCAGAAGCTTCCGGGCCTTATCACCGGTAAGCCGGTTGGTATGGGCGGCTCTCTTGGTCGTACCGAAGCTACCGGTTACGGCGTGATTTACTGCGTACGCGAAGCCATGAAAGAACTGGGCATGAAGCCGCAGGGCTCCACTGCCGCCGTTCAGGGCTTTGGCAACGTGTCCCAGTATGCCGTCCGTTTGTTCCAGGAACTCGGCGGCAAGGTTATCTGTGTCTCTTCGTGGGATCAGCACGACCAGACGTCGTATACGTTCCGCAAAATGGCCGGCGTCAATCCGGACGAGCTGTTGAACGTCACCGATCGTTTCGGCGGCATTGACAAGAACAAGGCCAAAGATCTTGGCTACGAAGTTCTCCCCGGTGGCGCCTGGATTGAACAGGATGTCGATGTCCTGCTCCCGAGCGCAATTGAGAACCAGATCACCGCTGAAAACGTCAATAAGATCGGCAAGAAGGTCCGGATCATCAGCGAAGGCGCCAACGGTCCGACTACTCCCGAAGCCGATAAGGTCATTCACGAACGCGGCATCTTCATGATCCCGGACTTCCTCGCGAACGCCGGTGGCGTGACCTGCAGCTATTTCGAACAGGTACAGAGCAATCAGAACTTCTACTGGGAAAAAGACCAGGTTTTGAATGCGCTGGACACCAAGATGACCTCTGCCTTCCACGCCGTGAGCGAACTCGCCCGTCAGCGCAAGCTGTACATGCGCGACGCCGCTTATATCGTGGCTGTCAGCCGTGTTGCCCAGGCCTGCAAAGACCGTGGCTGGGTATAAGTCGTAAGCAGACTCAGATCGCTGAGTTGACTATAGCTGCCGGAGCGAGCAATCGCTTCGGCAGTTTTCTTTTGGCAATATTCTTCTATGACCTGGAAGTCAACCGCAAGATCGTTTGGGCAAGCTGACTGACGGAGTCAATCTCGGCGTCAGGGAATTCAGGGGGCGTTCTCGGCTCCTGACGAATGTGAATGCCGGTCCTGATCCGCACCGCCAACATACCAGTCTGGTGGGCCGGGATTATGTCGTTGTCAATCCTGTCCCCTACCATGAGACAAGATTGAGTCGTTACACCACAGGCTGCTGCTATCTGCTCAAAATATCTCGGATCAGGCTTGGTTATCGAGAAATTATCCTGGGTCCCCTTATAGTCGAAGAGGTCCAGCAGCGATCCCGCCATGAGAGTATCGAGAATTTCGGCCCCGTACTGCCCGGCGAGGCCAAACTTGAAATGGTGACTGAGAGTCCGAAGTTGCTCCGCCATTCCATCGGCGATTCGAAGAGGCGGCCCGTCTGTGGCCAATCGATAACGCCATTTCCTATGTGCCTCTTCGAACTTGTCCCGACTCTGCAATTTCTTCCAGAGTATGTAACGGTAGGTGCTGGGGACAAACCGATACACCGCTTCTTCTGTATCGCGCCAGTACTCGTCGATTGAATAAGGGATGCCGCATTGCTGAATGATCTCTGTGATGATCTCGGCATTAGCGTGCTCGGTGTCGGCTTCGTCCAGAATGACGCCGCCGCCGTCAAGGAGTATGGTTGTTATTGCCATGGATGTGACCCGGACAGTGAGGTTAATTCAGGCACTCGGCCGCCAGAAGATTCAGACCGCGCTTGAGTACCTTGTACTTGGGGATGATCTTCTCCGACACAACCTGACCGTCGCTCCCAAGAAATTGAAATACGATATCGTGAACTCCGGGGGTGACGGCGAAATCCGCCACTCGAATCTGGCCGGGGAGATACTGGACGCATCGAAGGTCGGCGTTTTCGGTCAGGTCCGACGCCACATCGATTGCGGCCTTCTTCAACCAGCCGCCAAAGCCACCTGTGTCAGCCTTTGATTTCGCCCGATTGGCGGCAATCCCTTTTACAACCGCTCGGGCAATCGACTTGAGATAGATGAGCGACTTGTGCGCCTGGAATGATTCGCGGGCAATTATGCCAACATCCTCCAGAAGCGCCAGCTCTCCGAGCGCTTTTCCGTCGACAATGACACGAACCGTTGTGACAACGGAGAGAGGCTGGACGATACTTGGCACCGAGAACTTGAAATAGAGATCGGTATTGAGCTTCATCGGGATGTTCTCAAATACTGTCTCCTCCCCCGTCGGTTCCGTGTAGAGAATAGAAAGGACATCCAGCTGTTTGTCAGTCCTGATCCTGAAATTCTTCGCTTCCTTTACCGGAGCGAGTCCGGTTAAGCCAACTACAGAGAGGAGCGCTTTCGAGCTGTCAGTGACCGCAAATCGAACTTCCGGCTGTCGAAAAGGATACAGATTGGGTTGGTCGGTGAAGGCCTGGACAAATGCAGTGCTGTCGATGCGGGCGTCATCGTATTTCCCGGCAGCGGCGTACATCTGCATGCTCAGGTATCGAACGAAGGCATCGTTATTGAACCGAACATCGACCGCTTTGTAGGTGAGCGGGATGTGGTTTGAGTCCTGATCGTTCCCTTTCTGGTACTCCTCAGCCGCTGTTGCATACTTCTGGTTGAGAAGTTCGAGTTTCTGGTTTGCCCGGCGGATTTCCACAAAGGCCGCGTCGAACGAGTCAACCGAGATGAAATTCAAGGCCTTGAATACGTTGGAATAGAGGACCTCGTAGTCCTCCCCGGCATACTCAAGGGCGTTGTCGTTGAGAAGCATGGAGAGTGCGGCGCGGGAGACGCTCTTGGTGAAGAGCTCCTCGCTTGTCTTCTCTGCAAGCGACAACTGCGAAGTGCTCTTGTCGAGTGAATCGCTATAGTGAGCGAGAAGGCCGGCATCCATGAAGTACAGAAACCGGTCCTTCTCGTCAAATTTGCCGTCGTCCCGGGCTTTGTCCAGCGCCAGAGATGCGGCCGCGTAGTTTCCCTTGCGCACCTGCTCGGCAATGGGACGGTAGAAACTCCGGCGAGTCGCCATCGATCCGCATCCGCCCGTCAGCAGCGTGCAGGCAACCACAAGCAGAGAAAGGTACGTCCGTGAACTAGCAGTCACTGCCAACTACCACTTTGTGCTGCCCTGGGAGATGCCCTTCTTGATCTTCTTCGTGCCTATCCAGACCTTCTCCATCGTCTCAACATTGATGAGTTGGAAATCGGTCTGGTAGAATACGGTCTTCGTTCCGGCGACTTCGTCGACTATGTCCTTCACCGAACCCAGCAGGACGAAATCCGCTCCGGTCTCGTTGCGGAGTTTCTTGACAGTTTCCGGCGACGCAAATTCCTGTTGTTCCTGGCGCTCGTCACGAAGTTCACTTCGGTCTTCCTTGCTCGCCACAAATCGAACCTGTCCGGAATTGATGAGTTCCCGTTCAAAGTCAGTCGAAAACGTCTCAGTATTGATGTGCTCGCTTGTCATGTTGCGAATTGTACCGACTGTCACCACCGGCTTCTTGCCGGCAGTCCGGTTGAAATCGGCCAGCCAGGGGCGGGCGATCGCGTCTTTGACCATCTCCTCCGCCACGAGCCGGGCATCCGTATCGTTCCAGGCTCCACTCAGGTCGGTGGTCTGGTTGGGGTCCAGGCGCGTTATCTGACGCGAACTTCCACCACAGGCAAGCGGTAACACCGCCAGTAGCACTGCCAGCAACACAAGAATGACCTTTTTCATATACTCAACTCCTTTGCGATGGGAACTTTGTTACGTTAACTGCACCAGAATGGCCATTGACGGCACGCATTTCAACCATTTTTTCAACTTGTGAACCACCCGGCCAGAAAACCACTGGGGCGCTTTATCATTCCTATTATATTCACTTGAGGACCTGACGAACATATCAGTATCGAGTGACAAAAGACAGTATGGCACAAACCGACCACGCCCTTCCAGTTGAATCTCCTCTTTCTGTCCCCCTGACCATTCCGGGGCCCGGCCAGGCTTTGTCCGGGGCACGACGCTGGCTCTGGACCGCCGTAATTGTGGCTCTCCTGGTTCTCTTTGTTACTACCCTCTGGTATTTCAACGCCGTCAAAGAAAATCCAAACGCATCCTGGTCCCGCTTACTTGTCGGCGTCAGTTTTGAGTGGTTCCCCTGGGCCATCTTTGCGCCACTGATTGCGCTGTTGGTTGCTCGCTTTCCATTTGAACGGGACCGATTGATCCGCAGCGGATCAGCGCATCTCGCTATGGCGATTTTGGCTGCTTTGGTGCAGAACGGGTCGGCAGTACTCGGCTCATTATTGAGGTCGACGGCCCCTATCACGGCCGCAAAATTCCTTGCCAACTACCAGTCATATCTGCTCTGGATGGCCCCCTGGTCCATCGTCATCTATTTTGGCATTGCCGCCATTATTGCTGCCGGCGACTACCGTACACGCCTGATTCAGCGAGAGTGGCTGGCCTCAAGGCTCGAAGCTGAACTGACTCGGGCGCAGCTCAATACTTTATATTCGCAGCTGCAGCCTCACTTCTTGTTCAATACCCTCAATTCCATTTCCGTACTGATGAGTATTGAACGGATCAACGAGGCTCAGGTGGTCTTGCGCCAGCTGAGTGAGTTGCTTAGATACGTGCTGGTGCGTGGGGAATCACAGCAAGTATCAGTGGCCGATGAGACCTCCTTTGTTGAAAAGTACCTCGCGATTGAGAAGACCCGTTTCGCCGAGCGGCTAACCTATTCCCTCACAGTCGACCCAGCTGTGCGAAATGCTATGATTCCCACGTTCTTGCTGCAGACTCTTGTGGAAAATGCCGTAAGGCACGGCGTGAGCCCGAAAGTCAGCGGCGGCCAGGTCACAATCGTAGTGGCCGCAAACGGCAACCAACTTACCATTCAGGTCGATGACGACGGAGTTGGTATCGCACCCGACTTACCACCGCGAGGATCTGGGGTGGGGCTCCGCAATGCTCGAGGCAGGCTCGAACACCTGTTCGGAGAGGAATTTGTATTTGAGTTGAAATCACGTCCGCAGGGCGGGACATCTGCATACATCGCAATCCCACTAACCGAAAACTGAGTAACTGGAGACTGCTGTGGCGACCACCATTCGGACCATAATTGTCGATGACGAGCCGCTGGCCCGTAAAGGGGTCAGGTTGGAACTCCAGAAGCACCCTGAGTTTGTCATCATGACAGAGTGTGCCGACGGCAGCTCGGCACTAACAGCGATTCGCAAACACCGTCCCGATCTGATCTTTCTCGACATTCAAATGCCCCAAACTAACGGCTTTGAACTGCTGGAAGGACTGAAAGCCGACGAACTCCCGCTGGTGGTATTTGTCACGGCCTATGATTCCTATGCCCTGAGAGCATTCGATGTCCATGCCCTCGATTATGTCCTGAAACCGATTGACCCGGTCAGGTTTGCGGAAACCCTCAAGCGGGTCAAGAGCGCCCTCGAAGGAAATCGCGCAGGAGAAATTGGCGCCAAATTGCTGGCGGCACTTTCGTCCTTGCGATCTGATCTGAGTTCTGCGGACAAGCCTGCCCAGTCGCTCAACCGGTTCGTCATCCGCGAAGTGGACCGTGTCTACTTTGTACCGGTAGACGAAGTCGACTGGATCGAGTCTGCCGACTACTATGTCAAACTTCACTGCGGTAAGAACATTCACCTCTTGCGCGAAACGCTTGCTCAGTTGGAAGGTCAGCTGGACCCTCGGAAGTTCGTCAGAATCCACCGTTCTATCATGGTCAGAATTGACAGAATCAAAGAGATTCGTCGACGCGCCGACCAGGAGCCGCTCCTGATCCTTGTCGATGGCACTGAATTGCAGTTTGGCCGAACCTATCGAGACAAGCTGGATGAACTGATTCGCACTGATCGCCGATCTTGATTCCAACATATCGCTGGTACTTTCTGTCCCCCCGGCGGGCCATTCCCTGCAGCCAGACCACGGTTCCCTGCTTAGCTATGTCTGAAGATCGTTTACGCACGTTTCTTGGGACAAAGAATCAACTACACAGCTAGAGGGAATTGCCATGAATCAACGACTAAGAGGCCTCGTGCATTTGATGGCCGCCGGTGCACTTCTGTTGGCCCCAGCCGCCTGGGCCACCACTCGAAATGTCCCCGCCGATTTCGCGACGGTTCAGGGCGCTATCAATGCCGCGTCGAACGGCGATACTGTCCTGGTTCAACCGGGGAGATATGTCGAGAACATATCATTTCTGACCAAGAATCTAGTAGTCGCCAGCCGATACATCACGACTCACGACCCCAATGATATCCTGAACACCATTCTGGATGGATCAAGTCCCAGCCATCCGGATACGGCAAGCGTAGTACGCATTACCGAAGGCCAGGACAACACCACAGTCCTGATGGGCTTCACCATTACCGGCGGCAAGGGTACCCGTTGGCGCGATATTTCCGATCATGCACTGTATCGCGAAGGAGGCGGGATCATTGTCGAAGGGGGCTCCCCAGTCATCGCGAACAATTACATTGTGAACAATGAGGCCATCAACAAAAGTGGTTCGGTCAGCGCCGGCGGCGGAGCCATTCGAGCCGGATTTGGCGTAGGGGTGACAATATCGGGAAATGTTATTGCATTCAATCGAGGGTTCTATGGTGCCGGCATTGTTTCGTTCCATTGCCCGGCCGAAATAAAGAACAACGTCATTTGGAAGAACAGTGGCGGAGAGGACTTTGGCGGCTCCGGGGTCTGGATGTGGAACAACTCCCTGAACGGTCCCAGCGTCATCGTCAACAACACGATTGTTGCCAATACGACTACTCAGGCAGGCGGTGGACTCAGTCTGCAAAATTCATCGGCGGAGATCTATAATAACATCTTCAGAGACAATACCGGTTCGGACGGACCGCAGATTTGGGCTCCTGCGCCTGCAAATCCGGTTTCTGCTTACAACGACGTTCAGGGTGGATTTGCCGGCACGTCCAACACCGATGAGAACCCGCTCTTCGCCGCTACCAACCTCTTGCTGACGAGTCCGTCCCCCTGTGTCGACAGCGGCGATCCAACCGTTGGCTACAACGACATTGAAGATCTTGCCCATCCCGGACAGGCCCTTTCCCCGTCGCTTGGAACCACCCGCAATGACAAGGGTGCTTATGGCGGAGGTGGTGCACCAATCCTTCCATTGTTTACGTCCGCCAGGTTCAATCTGCTCAATGACACCATCGACCTCGGATCGGGTCAGATAAACGATGTTCTTCTGGGAGAGATCCGCGTCACCAAAGACGGTTACATGCCGATCAGAGTTGATTCTGTGGTGTTCAAAAACGGCCAGGGCGGCGAACTTGCGGTTGGTACCCCATTGCCAAAATCTTATCCCATTGCCCCAATTCAGGATTCAATTCGGATATTTTGGCAGCCGTCAACCAAATACACTTTCGTCGACACCGCTCTTGTATATCACAATGTGGCCGACCGACCTAATCCGCTCCAATTAGTTGTCAAGGGACGGGTGCTTGGATGCTGCGTCGGAACTACCGGAAACGTTGACATGGTCGGCGCGGTAAACCTGGGGGATCTGAGTTTTCTGGTGGCCTTCTTGACCGGATCCGGGGGTATCACCCAGCTACCGTGTGCCGCTGAAGCGAATATCAATGGAGTTGGCGCAGTTGACTTGTCGGATTTGAGCAGCCTAGTGGCGTTCCTAACCGGGGGAGGATTTACTCTTCCCCCATGCCCACTATGATGACTCGATAGCGACTACCGATTGCCGACTCGGCCGCCGAGGACACGGGCTGGAAGGAAGAGCAGTGCCCGAATGAGTGCAAGGGACCCCTCTACTGCTATTCCGACCAGCCGGAACGGCAACAGGATCAACCAGACTATCGGATACAGAATTAGGGCAACCAATGCCACTGGCCAGCAAAGGACCAGCAACAGGCACCAGAGCAAAAAAGTCACTTCTTCAATCCTCACTCTTAACGTAATACCTACCAGCTACTACGTACCTGTCCAAGCTTGGTTGCACTAAGCCGGGCGGTCGGCGCTCATTGGTGCTTGTCAGCCTGTCGGCGGCTATGTACCTTACGGGCTCAAATCCAACCCGAGGAATAGTTGCGGGCTGGCCAATCAACCACAAAACTGATTGCAAAGGACTCGAGTCATGCGTTCGTACTTCAAGATCACACTCCTCCTTATCCTGTTGGTGAGTTCGGTCGCTGTGGCCGGGACCAACTCGGCGAGTTTTGCCGGCCTCACTCAGGGCCAAATGCTTGGGCAGTTCAAGGCCGAGGCTATATACACCAACGCCGACAAAGTGACGATCGGCGCCCGCTTTCGGCATATTCCAAGCGGATTTGTGCTCGATGTCCTCGGTATTCAGTCAGCTCCACAGGCATTCATGTGGGTCAATAGCGTCCCGCCGTCTGATCAGGGGGAACCGCATACCTGCGAACACCTCCTACTGGGAAAAGGTACTAAGGGAAGATATGTAGCGTCCCTTGAGAACATGTCTGTGGGCCAGAGTTCCGCCTACACGATGCAGCTCCAGACGTGCTATCATTTCAACACGTCGGCCGGCCCCGATGTCTTTTTCAATCTGTTCCAGGCTCAGCTCGATGCCCTGATCCACCCGAATTATACCGACGAGGAGATTCGCCGCGAAGTCTGCAATATGGGACTGCGCGTTGATCCGGGTGACAGTGCGCTACACCTGGAAGAAAAAGGAACGGTGTACAACGAAATGGTGAGCGGCTTTGAGACGCCGTGGAACAACATGTATTTCATGCTCGGTCGCATGGTTCACGGCGACAGTCACCCGCTGTCATTAAATGCGGGAGGATTTCCGGATTCGATCCGCAACATGGTCCCTGCCGACCTTCGCCGTTTCCACGATGGTGCCTATCACTTAAATAACATGGGGACGATCGTCGCGTTGCCTGACAATATCCCGCTTGAACTCTGCTTGAGCCGCCTCTCTGAAATTTTCGCTCAGATCGAACCGGACGCTCACGTCAAGGATGATCCAGCGGACCTTGGCAGCCGCCTCCCCCAGCTCACTCCAGCCAAACCGGGATCAGTCGTCATAACTCACTACCAGTCTGCCAATCCCCAGGAACCGGGGCACCTTGTCATGGCCTGGCCGTCCCACCTCACAATGGACGCCAATGAGCAGTACCTGCTTGAGTTGTTGATGGCCAACCTTGCCGGCGATCAAACATCGATACTCTATAAGAAATTGATCGATTCCAAGACTCGCATCATCAATACTGGTGCAACTTCGGTTGGTGGCTGGGTGTCCGTTGACCCCGGATACGATGTCAGCCTCGCTATCGGCGATTTGAATCGCGACTACCTGACCGAGCCGATGATCGACTCACTGCGTCGCGTAGTAGAACGTGAAATCGCTGCCATCGGCTCTATGCCCGCCGGCTCGCCCGAATGGACCGCCTTCGTCGATCAAATGAAGAGCCGCATGATTGAACGAAAGCGCGACCTGCGCTCATTCCTCAATCGTCCCCCGCGATTCGGTTACCGTGGTACCGGCTCCGATTGGTTCTATTCCCTCCTTCGTGCCTCCGGCCACGGAGGATTCCAACGCTCGCTCCTGTTTGACCAGGAATTCGCCTTTGTGGACAGCCTGCTCAATACCGGCACCAATTTCTGGCCCGCTTACCTCAAGAAATGGGAACTGACCACCACACCTTATGCATCAGCGGCTGTCAGCGATACTTCCGTCCTGGCCGCCAACGAAGCGAGCCGCAAGGCGCGCGTTGACCATTTCATCGAGAACCTGAAGAAGCAGTATGCGGTCACTACCGAAGGCGACGCTCTTCGGCGCTTCAAAGTAGACTATGACAAGGGTACTGCGGCCATCGACGAAGAGGGCAAGAAGATTCCCATGCCGTCGTTTATCAGCAACCCGCCGATGACTCTTGACGATCAGATTCACTACAGAGTTGAGAAGATCGGCGGATCGGTTCCATCGGTTGTATCGACATTTGACAATCTCAGCGGCGGCACGTTTGGCCTTGCTTTCAATGCCGATGTCGTCCCGGAATCACTCCTGGTGTATATCCCCGCGTTGCCTTCGTTACTTACCGAAGTCGGTATGTTGAGAAACGGCAAGGCGATGTCGTATACGGACGTTGAGGAGGCATTGCGCCGCGAAATTCTCTCGCTCAATGTCTATTACAGCACAAACTATCGAACTCAAAGAGCTGAACTGGTTGCGCGGGCATCAGGAACCGACTTGGCTGAAACCGAGGCCGCCCTCGGATGGCTGCAAAGTGCGTTGTTTGAGTCTGATCTCCGACCCGAAAACCTCCCCCGGCTCAAAGACGCGGTCGATCAAATGCTAGCCGGCGCCCGCCAGAGAATGCGCGGTTCAGAAGAGTCATGGGTTGATGAGCCGGCCCTTGGTTTCTGGCGTCAATCCAATCCGCTGCTTCTGTCAGCTGATTGCTTTGTCACCCAGATCCACTCGCTTCATCGCCTTCGCTGGCTCCTTCGTGAACCGGCTGATGTCAAGGCCGGGCAGCAATTTGCCGCTTTCCTCAGCACGTTCAAGGGACGGATCTCCCAGTTGGATCGCGAGGGCCTCGGCAAACTTCTGGACTCGCTTGATACCGCGCACCCGGCAGATCAGACTGCCGGAGTAGCTTCAGACATTCGCGATGCCATCACCGATTTCAAGCGAATACTCTCAGACTCTCCGGATCAGAGTCTGACCGGCGACTTCTCATATCTTTGTGATGAGATTCTTCACGACTACAACGTGCCGGCAAAGACCGCTCTTGACCAGATCAAGTTCACACTCTCACTCTTGTTGAACAAAGAGAATGCCCGAGCCTTTGAAATTGCATCGACCCCGACCCAGAGTAAGCTGGCGCCGGCAATCGAGAAGATTACATCGAGCCTCGGATCAGCGGCTGTCATTCACCAGACCTATGCAACAGGACCGGTAGTCAACAACCGATTGAAGCAGCGATTCCCCAACTTGAAGACTCCGGAATTCGTTGGCTTTATCAACGAGAATACTCGCTCCGGCGTCCACTACAACACCGCCAATTGTGCGAGCTACACTGATACTGCTTCGTCCAAACTCATGGACTTTCTTTCCGCGCGCCTTTATGGTGGCGGCGGCGCACACAGTATGTTCATGAAGACCTGGGGTGCAGGACTTGCCTATTCCAACGGGCTTCGCAGCAACGAGTCCTCCGGCAGAATTATGTACTATGCGGAGCGCTGCCCTGACCTGGCTCAGACTATGCAGTTCGTCGTCAACGAGCTCAAAAAAGCTCCACACGATCCTTCTCTGGGCAACTATGCCGTGGCTCAGGCATTCGCCGGCAGTCGGGCAGCTTCCAGCTACGAACAACGTGGTGAAGCGGTCGCGGCTGACCTGGTCGATGGCGCGGGGCCCGAGATAGTAGCAAGATTCCGCAAACACATAATGACCCTTAAAGATGCGCCTGACTTCTACGACAAGATTCAGGCTCGCATGGAGAACGTCTACGGCCTGGTGCTTCCCGGATATGGTCCGTCAGCGGCGGATGCGGTGAAGAATGCCGAGGCGAATTACTTTATGATCGGTCCTGAATCCCAGATGCAGTCGTACGAAAACTACCTGCACAAGGAAGAAGGGAATGTCACGCTCTATCGCATTTATCCCCGCGATTACTGGCTGACTATCCAGCCGAAACCGATCGTACCTTGATCTGACTGCCCAAGCAGAAGAACGGGATCGGCCATCAGCCGATCCCGTTCCTGTTTAGAGCTTCGTCCCCCTTGCATTTCCTCTCCTTAGCTCTTCATCGCCGGCCATTAACCACGCACAAGTACATCCGGCGCAAGAGTAAAATTGACCACTACATGGAGCGACATTACCTCTTTCATCAATATTGACATGAGGGAAAGAAAGAAGTTCATTATTATCTACGATTGTTAGACAATGAATAAGTGAAGTTTTCTTCGATGTGCTGAAAGACTGTATTGAAAGGGATTCAAGTATGAAAAGGAAAGGATTGCTTCTCCTTTGTATCGCCCTGGTTCTCGCAAGTATCGCGGGAGCAGCTGATATGAAGGGCAAGACGGTCGTAAGCGTGAGAGCGCCGTTCTTTATGCCGCTGTACAATGGCAGCGATTTTCAGGCCTATACCCGGAAGTACCAGCCGTTCATGATGGGCTGGGATTTCGGAGTTGAAGCCAAGCACGGTTATGGCAACCGGTTCATGGTCGGAGTATCGGCCAATTTCATGTCTACCCACGATGATTCCACAAGTCGTGACAATGCTGGTGACCATCTGAGCAAGACTGACAATGCTTCGTTTGATCTCTCTGGAATGGCCTTTGGCCTTCAGGCGCAGTGGCTCTATGATCCCATCTGGCGCTTTCAGCCCTATATCTTGGCTGGTGTTGGGCTGGATTTCTGGAAAGTCAAGAATCGTGCTTCGGGCGATTCTCACAAGGCAACTGATTTTGGCCTCAAAATCGGCACCGGCCTGCTCTTCCCGATCAATGACAAGTTCTCGCTCGATGCGCAGGTGAAGCTGACCTACGATGTCGCCGGACTTTCGCAGGATGTTCCCAAAGGGTTCTTTGGCCCGGAAACGTGGAAGAGTCGCAGTGACAGGCCGTTCAACGGATATCTCGAGCCGTCGATTGGGCTGAGTTACTTCTTTGGCGGAGAAATTGACTCCGACCATGATGGCGTGGCCGATTCAAAGGACAAATGCCCGGATACTCCGAAAGGAGTGAAGGTCGACAAGAGCGGTTGCCCGCTCGACACCGACAAAGATGGCGTAGCCGACTACCTGGATAAGTGCCCTGGCACTCCTGCCGGCGTGAAGGTCGACGGGTCCGGTTGCCCGCTTGACAGCGACCACGACGGCGTGGCTGACTATCTCGATAAGTGCCCCGATACTCCTGCTGGGGTCAAAGTCGATGCCGATGGTTGCGCTCCTGACGCCGATGGTGATGGCGTTCCGGACCAGATTGACACCTGCCCAGATACGCCGAAGGGCGCGGCCGTAAACGCTACTGGTTGTCCGCTCGACACCGACGGTGATGGCGTGTTTGACTATCTCGACAAGTGCCCCGGCACTCCCAAGGGCGTCAAGGTCGACAAAGATGGATGCCCAATTGCGAAGAAGATGTCCGTATCTGAGAAGATTACACTCAATATCAAATACGCGACTAACTCATATGAACCCGATGCGAATTCCAAGCTCCAGCTGGACAGCATAGCCGAACGCATCATCGCATGGCCCGATACCAAGATTGAAATTCGTGGTTATACCGACGATCGCAGCACTGAGCAGAAGAACTTTGTGCTGTCAGAGAATCGCGCGAACGGCGTCATGTCCTACCTGGTGTCCAAAGGCGTCCCTGCCAACCAGATGACGGCGAAGGGTTACGGTGAGAATCCGAAGTATTTCGTTGCTGACAACAAGACCGAAGCTGGGCGGGCAAAGAACCGTCGCGTCGAGCTGGAGTCCGTAAAGTAGGATTCAAAGTCACTCCAAAGACAGAGAGGCGGCCACAAGGCCGCCTCTTTCGTTTTCACAGCTCATTGCCCCTCTACTAGTGCTGATACTTGAATATCAGGTCCGCCCCGCTCGACTTCTCATCCCCCTGAAGCAATTGCAAGAACAGGTACTTGCTAAGTTCGTATTCAAGCGTGACAATCTGCGGCACCGGCTCCTGGTCCTGGCTCTGACCAATTCCGCGTGAGTAACTCATGAAGAGATTTCCGGTCAGGTACTTTCCAACCGTAAGCGTCGCAGATGAGAGACTGCCCTGTGAGCTGATATCGACTACGTCGAGGCCGAGCTTGCTTCCGAGTGTCTGCGACAGCTGACCTGCCAGCATGTTGGCGGCCGCGCCTTTGGCCAACTCTCCCTGAGCCGAACCAGTCTGCGACTTCTGCCCAGACGTCAGCTCATCCATGCTGCGCCCGTACATGACATACGCAATGGCGTCACGCTCCTCAATGACATTGTCATCGATAGTGAACTTGAGCACCGGACTGAAGGCTTTGCCTGAAATATCCACTTTGAGCGTCCGCTTCTCTCGATCGGCGGTTCGGAATACGTACTGGGCTTCCATGGTTATTTCCGGATTGTACTCGGCACCACCGGTGAAGAGCAGGTTCCCCTGCAAGATGGTGAATCGCTTGCCGTAGAGATTGTACTGGCCACGAAGGACCTTAATTGGACCGAATATCTCAAATGAGGGACCGTTCTTGACCAGATCGATGTCCCCTTCGCCGATCTCCAGATTCATATCGGGGCCCTTGATCCAGGTGTTCTTGGGAATCGCCAGCTTGAACTGTCCTCGAAGATTGTTGTACCAATCAGATCCACTTGAATCAAGTTCAGCCTTCTTCGCCAAAGCGAGGGCGGTTGAATCGCCGAGAGAATCAGGCTTCATGGTCGCCTTCACCAGCATCGGTGTCGACGTGTACAATGCTGCCTGCTGGGCGGCAGCCTCGGCCATGACGGCAGGTAAGTAGAACATTGATTTGAGTATCGTTATGCTTCCGGCGAATTTGGGGCTCTGCTGGTCACCCGTAATGTGGGCATCCCCGGATATCTGTATCTGATAGTCCTTGTGCCTGACCGCGTAGAATTTGTCGGCGAGAAAATCAATTTGAGTTGTCTTGATCGATCCAGTCATGAGATTGTCCTGGAACTGAAGTGTGCCGGATCCGGTCAGGAGCCCTTGATCACGGTGAATATGCAGTGTATCCAACTGTATCTCCTGATTGGTCACAGTCATGCTGGCTGCAATATCACTATACTCAATTCCATACTTGGGAATCGATACCGCGGCATCATGCAACCCTATCTTTCCTACAATCGTCGGAGCGTTCATTGTGCCGGTTGCATGGGCATCAGCCGATATGGTACCCGTGGTCTGCTTGAAGGGTTGACCACTGGCCTGCAGAATGGAAAGTGGCAGTCCCTTCGCCAGGACGGTTATGTCAATCGCACGATCTCGGTACAGCTGACTGAGAGTGCCGTCAAGGGCAACGTGAACGGGAAGTCGTCCGGCCACAGTGAGACTGTCTCCGACATAAGGTATGAGCGCCATATTCCAGGTAAGGTCTTCCGGCACGTAGGAAAAGGTCGTGTGCCAGGTCTGATATGAGAATTGGTTGACGACCCCTGAGTCGATCGACATCGTTCCAGCGATTTTAGGACCGGATGCAGTCCCACTGATCTTTGTATCCAGAGAGAGGGATCCCCCAACTGAGGCTGTCATGTTGAAGAGGTGAGCGGCCTCGGCCAGGTCGAGCCTGGTAATTGCCAGGTGAACCTCTTCGTCCCCGGATAGTCCAATAATTCCATTCAGAGCTACTGTCTGCTCTCCAATGCCGGAAGTCTGCGGCGCGGACAAGTTGAGATTCCTGATTTCGAATCTGTCTCCACGTTTTGCGATTCGTGTATCGGGGCTTCCCCCCGTCCATCTGGAGGAATTCACGGTGAGGGCGATAGATGGCACGTCCACAACGGTCGGGGAATCAATAGCAACCACTCCGGTCACATGGCCTTCGATGCCTTGCTGATAAAACAGGTTGAGATTCGTGGTCACTTCAGTGCCACCAAATTCGCTGTTGATACGGACCGAATCAATTGCGTTCCCGATGGCGTGCAACTGTGATGCAAGCACGGTGGCTGTGCCGTAGATTGAGCTCGCCGACTTCAAACCCTTTGAAATCGACGCACTCCCCGACAGACTGTCTACGCCATAGTCACCGTATTTCAGGTGCTGGAACTCGAAGTCACTCGTAATGTGTAGTGAATCGAGTGAACCCTCTGCCTTCCCGTTCAGTCTTCCCTGCCCTCCCAGGCTATCCTGTCCGGCCAGCTTGCCAAGAGCTCCCAAGTCGGATAGCACCAAGTCGTATGCGCCGGTGACAACGCCCGCGTATTTTCCGCTTGCTGAGCTGCTCAGTGTGCCAAGCGAACTCCTGAACTGCAAGGTATCTATGCGGTAGGAGCTTCCGTCGAATTGAAATCTCCCGAACATGGTGTCTATAGCTACGCCGTAGACAGACGATGCGGACATATCAACAATTGCCTTGCCGGCCAACGTTGCAGGATCGAAGCTCCGCCCATCGAAGCGGGCCGTAAGGTTCAATTCCGAATGCATGGAGTCATTTTGGAGAAGTGGGGCCAGATCCAGGTGTTGCACGAGAAAGCTGCCCGAATAGTGCTGATCGCCCAGTACACTGTCGACACCAAGACCACCGGTGACCTTTCCAAATGTGCCGGAGGCATCAAGGTCACCGGTTATTCGGCCGCGGTCGTATTGGCCTTTGAGAGTTACTCCGCCGATAGGTCGACCGAGTGCCCGCAAGTCGTTGAGGTCTGCAGCAACTGCAAACACGGCCGTGCGTGCGGTGAGTCCCTGGCCGCTGAGTGAAAAGGTGCCGTTGGCGCTATAATCCAACAGACTGTCGGGGAGCCAGTGAGCCAAGCCAAACTCAGTCAGCCGACCTGAAATATGGTAGTGCGCCTGGTCGCGAGTGGTTGCGTTGATCAGTGTACTTACCAGGGCAATGTCTATTCCAAGGTCGATTCGCTGTGAACCTTCGGTCACTCCAAGAGTGACGGCCAGCGAGTCGCCGATCAAGTGAGTCTCTATTTCAAAGACAGGTGATCCATTGACAATGAAACCCGGCATAAACGCTCTAAATTCAGAGAAGTCTATTGGTTTGCTGGCCAATGTTCCGCTGGACACACTGCTGTCGGCGGCGGTGTATATTCCGCCTCCCTGAAGTTGGTTCTTGGCGGTCTCAACGCTCAGATCGGAGAGTGTGAGCTTGCCTTCCCGTTGTACTGCATTCACCGACAGGCGAACAAGTCTGAATCCGGGACGATCCAAAAGAAAGCCGAACTCAGTCAGATTCAGCACCATGGCCGTATCAGCATAGGTAGCTTTGAATCGGGCGCCAAATTCACTCACGAGCGAAGGCAAGGTAGTATCCAGTGAGGAGATTCCCACCCTGCCATTCTTCACCAGGAAGTCGCCGACCAGATACCTGAGGCTTGATTTTCCTTCGCTCGCCGGAACCGGCTCCCCGGCTGAACTGTCAACCCGTCTTATGTGCGATATATTCCAGCTGCTGTCGGGCGCTTGAATCAATTTGAGATAGGGGTCCTCAATGTATACTGAGTCGATGGCTACAGCGCGATAGAGAATCTGCATAGGGGACATGAGGACTCTGACGGACTTGATGAACAGGACGGTATCAGACTGATCCTTGACGAGGATGTTCCCTAGTTGGACTGACGTGAACAGGCTTCCTTCGAGACTGCCGATAGTCAATTGGCCGTTGATTCGCTTGTTCCCCTGTTGCTCGATTTTACCTCTCAGCCAGTCGCGGAACATCGATGTCTGGGTAGAGGCTATGGCGATAGCCAGCAGCCCAACCAGCGATCCTGCAATGATGACAAAGTATTTCAGGAATGATCTCGTTTTCATGCCACTATCTAGAACGCCTGTCCAACGCTTATGTGCACTTGAATCGCCTTGTCCACATCGGCTACCGGCCGTGCGACATCCAATCGTATCGGACCGATCGGCGTGGTAATGCGGATACCAGCGCCGGCGGCATATCTGAGATCGCCGAGCGGGAAGTCATAAGATCGCAACCAGACATTTCCTGCATCCGCAAAGAGCGCACCCGCAAGTATCCCTCCGATTGGGAAGCGTATTTCGGCACTTCCCTCCAGGAGAGACAGACCACCAATTGGCAGTCCTGTTTCCTTCGGCCCCAGTTCAGATCGACCCCAACCGCGCACCGATGATCCCCCACCGGAATAGAAGCGCTCCTCAACCGGAATGAAACTTTCACTTCCAATTGTTTTGATACTCCCAAACTTCACACGAGTGGCCAAGACGAGACCACCCACCGGCTGGTAGCGGCGTAGATCAAACAGGATCTTCGTATATTTGGTGTTGCTCCCAAAGCCCAGTCCGCTGATCGCAATCGAACCGGAGTTGAAGAACCCATGCCTTGGATTGAACATCGGACCGGAATTGTCAAAGGTGGCTCCCAGTATTATCTGCGACTTATTGTAAAGGGTGCTGGCATTGGAATCGGTCGCCAGCGTCGCCTGGGCCGACTGATCGACTTTGACCCGCTCAAGCGAATAGGTCGCCGATCCATTAAGGGTCGCACTGAACTGGTGGGCTGCACCCAATGCTCCCCCATAGCGGTTGACCGTGAATCCGGGCTCCTTCTGCCGCCGAAGGAACGGACTCAGTGACAGTGTCGTCCTCGGTGTCGGCACACCGGGCTGAACCACGGTGGCACTCAGATGATATGGTTCGAGGTCCGAGTGCTTGAAGTAGAGCTGGAGTCTTCGCGCACCTCCAAGGAATCCGAGAAAGCGGCTGTCAGAGAAGATGCGGAAGTGATCTTCGCTTCCATACCCAACTCCCAATTTGGAGGTGAACCGTTTGGCATCCTTGACGAATACCTCGATCGGGATCGTCGTGTCCTTCGGGGTTCCGAGGGCCGGGGTAACGGTGGCAACCTGAAAGACGCCCAGTCCATAGATCTGCTGCTGGGATCGTTCCGTCAAGCTTTGCCGATATCCGCTTCCCTGAGCAAAGGCAAGTTGGCGGGTGATCACATGAGGAGTGATCTTCGACTGACCCATGATCCGTATCGGACCGTAATAGCACCGGGGGCCACTTGCGATTCTCCATTCGACTCTTACCGACGAAGCTGAGTCGTCGACGGTGAGCACCGGATTGATCCGGCAATAGGCGAATCCCTGATCGGCAAATTCCCGCGCGAGGGCGATTTGGTCCAGCATGACGGATGAATCGCGAAAGCGCTCTCCGGTCTTCAGGTACATGTCCCGTTGCAGATTCTTCAGAGCTTTGGTGAGATGGGCAGCGGTTGCCTCCCCGGTCGAGTCCAGTTGGTAGGTCACATCGTGAACTCTGACCGGTTCTCCCTCGGCAATGGGGATGACGACTCTGACTTTGCGCGCTTTGGAGTCCATCTCGGTTTGGACGGGCCCAACGACCGTGTGGAGGAATCCCTCCCGCTGATAGATCAGGCGAAGCTTGTCCAGATCAGCCGCGACCGCCTCCTGATCATACTCGGACCCGGTGTGTCCAAGGAGCCGACCAAAGGTCCCGGGCGCTTTGGCGCCGATCACCAGCTTGAGGATGCTCGTTGGGATCGTTTTGTTCCCTTTGAACGAGATTCCTTTGACGGCATAGCCATCCTGGGACTGGGCGGGTGACGCCGCGAGGGCGATCGCCAGCGCAATCGAGGTGGCTGTGAGCAGATACCTTTGTACCAATTCCCGGAAGTGCATAGTTGATACAGTATAACAGATTTGCGATCGAACGCCAATTGGCGCTACCTGTCATCTCCTCTAGAGTATCAACGCCGGTTTGACCCCAAGGGTGCGGCGTTGCCCCCCTAATTTATCCATGACAATGACCGATAACGTCAATAATGGATTACCAATGCCACCATCGGACGATGCACCAGTTGGGGGCACGAACAACCTTTCAATAAATTGAACGGGAGACTGTGATGAACCTTTCCGCTAATGCACAGATACGCCGGCGTTGGCTGGGCATGCTGTTGACGATAATCGGTTGCGTACTGCTTATCGGTCAATCAGCATCGGCCACGACCAACTACGTGTTCTTCTCCGTCAATGGAGACACGTCCAAGACCACCATGGTCCAGGGAGACAATGTCGGCTGGGGCGCCAACTGCGGCGTCGGCCATACTGTCACCTGGGAGATCTGGGTTGATCTCAACAACAACTCCGTGATTGATGATCCGGGCGACCTGATGTTTGCCACGTTCAGTGTCGCCGACGGCGACACCTCTCTGTCGGGTCCGCCGCCGGACAACAATCCGGTCCCTGACGGCTGGTACGTATTCAGTTCCGCCGTGATCGGTCTGGCTCCGGCTCACTACATCTTCAAGGCAGTGGACGAAGGGGACGCGACCCATGCTCAGCGTGTGCTCAATGTAACGGCCCTTCCGTCACCGCCGAACCACTTCCGCGGGCACATTGTTGTCGCCGGCCATCCGGCCCCCGATCCGATCCTCAAGGACCTCTGGGTCGAGGCGGACGTTCAGGATGACTTCCAGATCTGGGCTGCGCTGACCAACGACAGCGGTTACTACTCTATCAACGTAGGAAGCGCCGGCACCAGCCACTCGTTCCAGATTCAGCCGCCTGCGATCGACGGCTACGTTCAGCCCGGGCGGATCGATATTGTCGCCGGTGGCGATTCAACCAATTTGGACTTTGCGTACGTAGCGCCGGCCGACAGCCTCTACGGTGACATAGTCGATGATGATGGCGCTTTGATTGCCCAGATGCTTTACCTCTATTGTTCTCCGATGTTCTCCGGACCAAGCAATAAGAACGACGAACGTTCCGACGGCCACTATTCGTTCTACTTCGGACCTTCAGAACAAGGCCAGTGGCAGGTCGGTATCAGCAACGAAGGTCTGCCGCCTACCTATCTAATTCCGCAGGGATGGCAGTTCCGCAATGATACGCTCCACAACATTCATCACGATCTCGTCTGCTACAAGGCGGACACCGTTTTGTATGTCAAGATCCTGGAGAATGGCGGACTTCCAACCCACGCGTACAATGTACAGGCGGTTTCTGAGTCACTGGCCAGCATGACCTATGTCATCACCGGGACAGGCTCAGGCAACATCGTGCCGCTGCACATCTCAACCAAAGGACATTCCAACTGGACCGTATTCGCCGTGAACTGGGATGGGAGCTACCCGATACCGGACGGCTTCATTCCTGCCGGTCCGCCGCAGGTCAATCTTGGACCTGGCGATACTGCGGTCATCAACTTTATCGCCGGCACCATGCTTCAGGATACGATCAAGGTTGATCCGGGAGACAGCTTTAGCGATTTCGGCAATATCTTCATGAGCCTCTGGTCGGCGCAGACCGGCTCCATTGGAGCCAATCCGCTCAATGACGGAGTATTCACGATTTACGCCGACACTGGCGGTTACAGTCTCAACTGCAACCTTACTGGTTACTTGACCAGCCCGTCGATTCGGACTGTGCACCTGACAGAAGATACGATTGGCGGTCTCGGGTTTGTGATTAACCAGGCGCATTGCCGGGTCTCGGGAGCATTGCAGAATGTCAATCTTCCGCTGAGCTCACCGATGTCGATATTTGCCCACACGACCAGCGGCACTTCTTATCAGACCGGCACAACGGTCGATCAGAACACGGGCGTCTTTACGTTCAATCTGTGTGATGGCAGCTGGACGATCGACCCGCCGTTCGTTTCCGGCATGATTGCACCATCGGCACCAGTGCTGACGATTGGCGAGATTCCGGATACGGCCAAGACGGCCAACCTGGCGTATTCAATTTTCTCGAGCATTGATTCGCTGGGCACCGGCGGTTCGTTGCCCAAGGTGTTCGCGCTTCGGCAGAACTATCCGAACCCGTTCAACCCGACCACGCAGATCGCCTATGATCTGCCGCAGAGAAGTCGCGTTGATCTGGGCGTGTTCAACGTCCTCGGTCAGCGTGTCGCCACGCTGGTCAATGCGGAGCAGTCTGCCGGGACGTACCATGCGACATGGGACGGTAGCAATGCTGTTTCCGGTATCTACTTCTTCCGTCTGACGGCGGACAATTATGTCGCGACGAAGAAGATGGTATTGCTCAAGTAGATTGAGTTTTCAATTTTTCTTTGCAAGAGGGACGATCATTTGATCGTCCCTTTTCTTTGGTCGACTGGCAGAAACTTGGTCCGAGTCGCTCTTGCTCGGTTCTCGTCTCCGCTCGAACCGACGAACTTTGAGTAGCCCACCCGTAGGATGGGTTTTTGTTTTTTGTGGATTCGCGGTCACACCCTTCGGGTGTGTCACTCTAGTTGAGTGTCGGGTTTCTCATCCCGCTTCGCGGGAATCGGAACCCGACCTACGGCAACGGGGATGTTGGACTCGAACGCCGGGCAGAGGCGCCCGGCGTGCACATGATTGGTAGGGGCATGCGTTCGCAGGTTCGGGTTTCGTCTCCGCTCAGCCCGACGACCTGACGTGTCGGGTTTCTCCTCCCGCTTCGCGGGAATCGGAACCCGACCTACTACTCTGTTCAGCCCGACGAAAGAATAATCGCACCCTTCGGGTGCGGCACCAAAACGCGAGCATCTGCACAGCTTTCATGTGTGTAACCGGACAATGATGACTAGCGGGATGTGACCAGTTCGGCGCTCCAGTTTTGCTCTAAGACAAATCCGCTCTGACTCGAGGCACCCATAGACCGGTTCACAATAAAGCGCTGACCATCGGAACTAACGTCATACCGTCGCATGGAAAAGCCGCCCCCTTCACCGCGAATGTCGAAGAGCCTGACCGGTGTGCCGCTTTCGAACGATCCGACCGTATTGACCGGGACTGAGTAGAACGTCCCTCGTGACACAAAGAACAGTTCTTTGCCATCGGCACGCCATGAGGGCATCACGCCGGCAGATTGCGAGATTTGCCATTTGCCGCCAGACCCTCCCAGTTCAAGGACATAGATCTGCCATCGGCCGGACTCGGCGCTTTGATAGGCCAGGAATCTGCCATCGGGGGAAATCTCCGGGTGTTGCTCATTGAACTGGGTTGTCACCAGCCACTTTGTCGTTCGCGACGTGACGTCATAGATACCGACATCCCACTGCCCCTGAGAGAGGCGACCAATGCCGATCGACTTGCCATCGCGGGACCAGCATGTTGGTCCATAATAGACACCCGGTTCACCCTGGAAGAGCTGTTCATCACTCCCAACCCCATTCGACAATTTTGTCATCGGGAGGAAAGGTCCGGTTCTCTTGGAAGCAAAGGCGATCCGAGTACCATCGGGGGACCAGACCGGCCAGATGTCATCTTTGGGATCGAAGGTCAGGCGCGAGGAAACGTTGCGAGTCAGGTCGCGCACCCAGATATCTTCGGTATTAGCTGTCGGATCGATACAGCCATAGGCAAGGCGTTTGCCATCGGGAGAAAGCGCAATATCGCGATACGCAGCCGGGTCTCCCGATTTGCCAACTTCCTTGCCGGCTCGATCAAGCCAGACTAATTCGGAACTGGCCGAATTGCCCGATGGTTGGTAAATCAGAGATCCGTCGCTGGAAACGCTGAAATTAGCGTTGCCGTTTGCCGAAATGACATGTTCGGCGACCGGGGCCGGTTCGCCTGTGACTTGCAGTTTGTTCACGTCAAACGGGCGGGCCACGAGGGTGCCGTTCAAGACATACAGAACGTAACCGGCTGGATCGTATTCAATGCGTGAATCGGTGACAAACAGGGCTTTGGTGTCTTTTGAATCCATCGATCCGACTTTTGCAACAAACGATTGCGAACCGACAGTCAGCCCACTGTCGGTGGACACCAGAAACAGGAAGTGGTTGCCATCGGGGAGAAAGGTGGGCCAGCAATGGTACTGATCATGCCCTGTCTTGCTCAGAGACGTGAATCCGGTAACCGTGCCGCCAGTGACAGAGACCCCTCTGATTGAGTCCTGCGAGCCACCATCATAGAGGATTACGTTTTTCGCTCCCCAGGTACCATCGAACCCGCCGGCTGCTTCGGCGACCAATTGCACCGGCCCGCCGCTGACGGCGATCTTCTTGAGCTGGCCGGCGGCAATAAACGCAAGATACCGGCTGTCAGGTGACCAGAAGGGGCGCCCTGCGCCATCTGTTCCAGCCAGAGGGTAGGGAGTAAGAGAATTCATGGGGCGGATCCAGAGCTGGTCTCTCCCGGCAGTATCAAGAGCCTGAAAGGCAATAGTACGGCCATCGGGTGATATGCGGGGCCAGCGGAGCGATCTGATTTCCGGCGGGACAGGAATATTGAATTGCGTGGTCTGCACAACGGGTGGTTTAGTCGTGACCATTTTGCCGGCAAGCAGCAGGGCGGCAAGAATGCCGACTGCGGCAACGATCCAGCTGACCTGGAGGCGGCGCTTTCTCTTCGATGCGACGACTGCAGGTAGACCGATTTGTGAACCACCCTGCACAATCCAGGTGATTTCGCGTTTGAGATCGCCGGCGGACTGCCAGCGATCATCAGGATCTTTGGCGAGACATTGCTTCACCAACCGCTCGAGGGCAGGGGGAGTCATGGGCTGGATCGCGGAGATAGGGCGCGGCTCTTCTTTAAGAATGGAGGCGATCAAACTGGCCTGGCTTCTCCCCTCAAACGGGCGCTTGCCTGTGGCCATTTCGTAAAGCACGACACCGAACGAGAACAGGTCCGAGCGGATATCAGCTTCTTTCCCTTCGAGCTGTTCCGGAGACATGTATTGGAATGTGCCGACAATGGCACCTTCGCCGGTAAGCGGCGAGGATGTCCGGGTCATGGAGTTAAGAGCACCGGTTATGGGTGCGGCTTGCCATTTGGCCAGACCGAAATCGAGCAGTTTGGCGCCATTCTTGGTAAGGACAATGTTGCCCGGTTTGAGATCGCGATGCACCAGTCCCTGCTTGTGGGCTTTGTCGAGAGCATCGGTGATCTGCAAGGCGACCTGCAACAGCTGAGGGGTGGGCATGGGGCCTTTGTCAAGGACGGTCGAAAGCGGGTCTCCTTCGAGATATTCCATCACGAGGAAGTCGACACCATCCTGATGGCCGATATCATAGAGCGCGCAGATATTGGGATGATTGAGACTAGAGATAGCTTTGGCTTCGCGCTCGAATCGCTGTTTGAGATCGGCGGTATCGGCCAGATGGGCCGGGAGGGTTTTGATCGCAACGATGCGATCGATACGGGTATCTTTGGCGCGGTAGACTTCACCCATTCCGCCGGCGCCGATCGCCGAGATGATTTCGTACGGTCCTAGTTTCGTACCCGGAAGAAGTGCCATGTATTCCTCGTTATCGTATGCGATTGGGATCGTCGGTTAGTGTACAGTCGCAGGTGTCGTTCACGCGTGGGGGCAATTATAGAGATTTGAAGTCCATTTTGCAAGGGGTAAATCGGTGGCGGGCGACGGCGGCGACATCGGCCAGACGTAAATGTGAACTTTTTCTTTATTGGCGGGTGAAAGAAGGTAGATTGGCCTCAGTTGTCGCGACCATGAGTTCGAGGCCGCCATTCCTCACCATCAAAGCCAGGAGAAAGACCACGATGCGCACTTTAATTGGGACATTCGCTGTCATACTTACTCTCACTCTTCTTCCCTGTTCGGGACATGCCCAGACGATATCATCACATGCGGATCTTGATTGGACGGCGCCATATCGGTGGGTGCATATAGACAATGTTGACCCGAAGACGTACATGGCGTTTGAGTCGGCTCGCAAGGAATGGCTGAAGGCGCTGACCAAGGATGGAAAGTTGCTTGGAGATGGAAGGCCGTTGTTTTGGTCATCGACAGCGCCGGATGCGAATACCTATTTTACTTTCTATCCGTTTAAGGCCTGGGCGGATATGGATGCGCGTAACAAGATGGCCGTAGAAACCAAGAGACTGGTCGGCGACAGCGCGGACAAGCAGTATGACTCGGGTGACTCGACATTGATTCCGCCGCACGGGTCGGAGATATGGCGGCGAGTGGCTGATGCGGATATCGTGTGCGAAGGGACGGATTCGCTGACAGATATGACGGCGGGGGTCGGGCGGATGGATTTCCGGTTGGTGGACTGGTCCAACTGGAAGGAGTTCTCGACCGCGTATGACACGCTTCAGACGATTCTGAAGGCGGAAAAATATCCGCTGGCATGCCGGCTGTATTCGAACGTGTATGGCGGGAAACAGGGAGATTACATTCTGTTCTGGATGGCGAAGGACGAAGCGGCGTTGAATGGGGCGCCGGAAATGCGCGCATTTCTCAAAGAGAAGATCGGTAGTGAACGGGCTGAAAAGCTGGTGGCGGCGCTGGAGAAGTACTTCCCTGTTCAGAAGACATATCATGTCGTGCGGAGGCTGGATATGAGTAACTTGGGGCAGTAAAGCACGTCAGCGAATAGCATGTGACAAGAAAGCGCCGCCGGAGAGTTCTCGGGCGGCACTGTTGTATACGGAATTGGGATCGACTACGCTTTGCGGAGGTCGACGCCGAATTTGAGATAGGCTTTGAGCGCGGTGTGGAATTCCGACCAACCTTCGCACATCATGAAGGCCATCTTGATATCTTTCGGATCATAGCCGGACTCATGGATGCGGAAGATGGTCTTTCCGTCCTTGCGAACGAATTCAAACCGAAGAGTGATGTTGTAGGTCCCCATCATATTGGGTCCCTTGATGACGATTTCTTTGTGTTTGGAATACTTGGCTACTTCGAGCGTAGCGGCGCCATACTGTTTCCAGACCCACTGGACCGGGGTTTTCTTTGGGCCGAACTCACCGATGACATCATCGACAAAATATTTCACGAGGTGCTTCTTGAGGGTAGCGCCGTCCCAGACTTTGGCAAGCGGGGCCTTGAAGACGTTGGAGGTGGTGTACCCGAGTTTCCCTTTACCCATCTTGAGCTTGGCGGGCTTTTTGGCTGTAGCCATGATATTTGTTCTCCTTAGATGATTGCGCGGTATTCGTGGGCAACTTATGGATCGTAACAAGTTCGGTCAACCCAATTCGGCGCCCGCGGCATCACAAAATGGAGCAATTGAGTCGAGAATGGCGATTTCGGAGGGGGCAAAAAAAAGTAGCGGCGCAGGGACTCGAACCCCGGACACGCGGATTATGATTCCGCTGCTCTAACCAGCTGAGCTACGCCGCCAAATCGGGAAACAAAGGCGAAACGCCAATAAAGGGATTTTTCGGTCGTCGTCAAGAGACAGTTGTGGATGGCTTAGTGCAGGATGGACGAGGACGCACCTGGCGAGTTCGGCACTCGGAACATGCGGCACGAGCACTGGGCTCATGCCCTACGGACTTAACCCACACCCGTTGGGTTGGCTACCAACTATGTGTCGAGATTCTCTTCCCGCTCGAAGCGGGATTCGGAACGCCGAACTACGAATCCTCTGACTCACAAAAAAAAGCCGCGTGAATCCGTTCACGCGGCCGTCAGTTGAAAAAAGGAGTTGCCCCTCACAAGCAACTCCTTCATCCCCACCTCTTAAATACCCTTCACCGCCATACTGCGTATATTTAAGAGTAACTAACTTCATCCAGATATGAATCAATCGGCATGCCAAGCGCCCCCTGGGCGACAATTTGACTTATAAGCGATTGGGTAGTAGAGCATTACGAGCCTGTGACGGATGAGTCAAAACTGCGCTAAAAGGGTCGAAACGCACATTCTGCACCGGCCACACGCAAGAAAAACGGACAGCACCGACGCCATCCGTTGTCTAGTAACGATTTAGCTGTGCGCAGCGGATGCGGGGAGAAGACTACTGAATCAGGGCAAATCAGCCTGATATGCAGGTTCTGCGCCTAAATCCGCTTCTTGCCGAGGTGGACAGCGGTCCCATGAAGGTCATGAGCAGCTTCCATGATAGCTTCGGAGATCACCGGGTGACCGAAAATCAGCTTACCGAGCTGAGTTACGGTCAGTCCCTGGTTGATTGCCAGCGCGGCGACATGGATAATCTCGGTAGCATGGATCCCGATGACATGGACGCCGAGCAGCTTGTCGGTCTTCTTGTCCCCGATCATTTTGACTTCCCCGGCGATTTCATTTTCGGCCATCGCCTTTCCCAGCGCGCGGAGCGGGAATTTGCCGATCGCCAGCTCATGGTCTTTGGCGGCGGCAGCTTCGGTCAAACCAACCGAGGCAACTTCGGGATGAGTGAAGATGACCGACGGAACGCCCAGGTAGTTCTTGACCGCTTTGCCACCGGCGATGTTGTCGATCGCCACGGAGCCGTCGTGGACGGCGGTGTATTCCAGCAGGATTTCGCCCCGGACATCGCCGACAGCGTAGATTCCCTTGACGTTGGTCCGCATATCGGGGCCGGTCTTGACCGAGCCGTTCTTGTTCTTCTCCACGCCGACTTCGTCCAGCCCGATGTCTTCGGTATTGTAGGAGCGACCGACTGAAACCAGGGCGAGGTTGGCGTCGATGACTTTGCCATCGGACAGCTTGGCCTGGATACCTTCGGGTCCGCCGACGATCCCTTCCACTCTGGTTTTCGCATGTAACTGAACTTTTTGTTTCTTAAACTCTCTCTCCAGGAGATTCGAGGTATTGGCATCTTCCATGGGTAGAGCGTGATCCATCATTTCCACCATGTGGACTTCGACATCGAGAAGCGAGAGCATGCAGGCCCACTCACAGCCGATAACGCCGGCGCCTATGATGAGGATAGATTTCGGGAGGCCGGGAAGTTCCAGCAGGTGGTCGGAGGTAAGGATCCGCTTGCCATCGATCGGGAACGCCGGGATATTCACGGCACGGGAGCCGGTGGCAAGGATGATGTTGTCGGCTTTGAGTTTGGTCTCATTTCCCTGCTCATCGACGACCAACACCTGGTTCGGGGCGGTCAGTTTGCCATAGCCGTTGATATGCGTGACGCCGTGAGATTTGAAGAGCTGTCCGATACCGCCGACGAGGGTGGAGACGATTTTGTCTTTGCGGGCGCGCATGGCGAGCCAGTCGTAGACAGGCGGTCCGCCGAGATGGATGCCGAAGGTTTCGGCTTCCTTCATATTGTGGTATTGGGTAGCTGACGCGATGAGGGCTTTGGAGGGGATGCAACCCCGGTTAAGACAGACGCCACCCAGTTCGCGGTATTCGACGACCGCGACTTTGAGCCCTTTCATGGCTGCCCGAATGCCGGCGGTATAACCGCCCGGGCCGCCGCCTATGATAACGACATTATACTGTTCGATTTGAGCAACTCCTTCTCTGCCCTAACGCAGTTGCGCCAATTTATCAGATTTGGTTTGGGGCGCAAGTGCGGCGACTCAAAAAAGAAACCGGCCCAGAAGGGGCCGGTTCCACAAAATCGCAGCAATAGCCGAATTACTTGCTACCGCTAACGGTGATAATGACTTTGCCGGAATCGACGGTAAACTGGGCGCCGACCGACGATTCACCATAGTAGTCGAATTTGCCGGTTTTTGCGAGTGCTTTAAGGCGATCCAATCCGACGACATGCGTCAGCGACTGAGCATAGGTCATTTTTGAAGCACCAGCCGGGACGGTCACGGCGCTGAGGACCTTGGTAGCGGTGCTCTGTCTGGTCGATCCCGTACCATAGTCATCAATCCAGACATCGAAGGTCGCCGGGGATGACGAGGAGTTGGTGATGTTCATCTCAAAACCAACGACATCGACGAAATCGATGTTGTCTTTGTGGTCCTGCCAGTCCGATTCCTCGGTGACGTCGATCTGGTAGTAATAGCCTTCGTCATAGGTCGTGAAGTCGAAGTCAGCTACGACGATGAAGGTGCCTGAGACGAGCAGGCAGCCGCTGCAGGCCAGCCCGATCAGTACCAGCCCAAGCAATCCGAAACGGTTTTTCAGTAGTTTCATGCTCATCATCTCCTAGAAGCTGTAGCCGAGACCGGCGGTTAACGAAAGGCCCTTTTTGGAGCCGCCATCAGCCTGTGGGATGACCACAGCTTGTCCACGAACATCGATATCGATCTTGGGGGCGACACCGAAACCGATGCCAAATCCGCCGCAGAAGCCGATATTGGATTCGTCGAATTTGGTATCATCGTTTTTGATCTTATACGATCCGATACCGATAATGCCGAACGGTTTGACACCGAGCGTACCCGGGGCGAAGCCAAGGGTTGCGCTGAGTCCGAACGAGGTGACTTTGGAACCATCGATGCCCAGTTCGACACCGTCGACAGCATCCGGTTTTCCCCACTTGGTCATAGTGAAATTCGGTTCTGCCACCAGGAAAGGCAGCACGGCGATACGCGCCCGGAAGCCAAATTCGGTCCCACTACCCTGGTCATTTTGGATGACCGGAAAGTTGAGGCCGGCAAAGGCTCCTACGCCGAACTTTGGTGCCGGGGTGACTGCCTGCGCAGCCGAGACGAGCACGGCCAGACAGACCACCACGAGGACGGCTTTCTTCATGAAGACCTCCAAAATTAAGATAGGTTTTATGGTCAATGAAATTAAATCGGGCGTTATGGATTTCATATTATGGAACGGAGGATTGAGAGGCAAGTGAAATGTATCATCGGGGGGATTGTCGACGTCAGAAAAAACTTGCCATCGGGCAAAAAAATTCTTGACAGAACTGCAACATCTCGTATACTGACACCGTTTACTAAACTGTAAGTGTCAATTTATTAAACTATTGGCCATGGAGACGAGACTGACGAATTGGAGCTGAAGGTAGGGAAAAAGATCAAGGCGCTACGGCTGGCCTCGGACCTGACCCAGGAGGAGCTGGCGGATCGCGCCCGTCTCACCAAGGGGTTTATATCTCAGCTCGAAAACGATCAGACATCGATCTCAGTTGACTCGCTGAACGATCTGCTCGAAGCCCTCGGAATCACCCTGTCCGAATTTTTCTCCGACGCCGGCAACGAAAAAGTGGTTTACGCTCCCGCGGAGCGGGTAGCGGTGGACGGCTGGGGGGTGAACACGTTTGAGCTTCTGGTTCGGGGTTCCACGAATAACATGATGGACCCGATCTATTTGGAGCTGAAACCGGGCGAAAAGATGGATCAGCGGGGTCCGCACGCCGGCGAGCAGTTTGGATATGTCCTGACGGGGACGGCGACCCTGAGGATTGACAAGAAGACGTACAAGGTACCGAGCAGGCACTGTTTTTATTTTGAGTCTGACCGGGCCCACCAGATAAGCAACAACGGCAACGCGGTGGTCAAACTGTTGTGGGTGATCACCCCGCCGCAGATGTAACCTTAACCCTGACCTTTTGAAGGAGGGACTGTGAAATGAAGATTCTCGGACGCCACTTAATAGTGGAGTACTCCGATTGTGACAAGCGGCATCTTAATGACGCCCAGTACTTAGAGGACGCCATGAATGACGCGGTGCGCAAATCGGGCGCTACGATCGTCCGGTCGATCTTCCACCGGTACAACCCCCAGGGGGTGTCCGGCGTGGTGGTGATCGCCGAATCACACATTTCCATTCACACCTGGCCCGAGTATGGGTACGCTGCCGTTGATTTCTTTACCTGCGGTGAGAGCGTGGATCCCTACAAGGCGCACGAGCACATGAAGGAAATGCTGGCGGCTTCGAAGGCCTTTGTCCAGGAACTTAAACGTGGCATTCCGTCGGATACCGACGAAATCATCAGCCACAAGACCTTGCCAGGGAACCTTAAACTTGCCGTCGGGGCAAAGTAGGAGGGTGACATGACCCGTTCAATGCACTTTGCTGCTGTCGAAAACACCAGCCTGTTTCGCGGTGTCGATACCGGCCTCATCAGGGAAATGTTTGAAGGCCGTGCACTCGATACACCGATGATGCTTATGTCCCGGTCAGAGATTGCCCGGAACTATGATTCTCTCAAGGCGGCGTTGCCGCGGGTGGGAATCCACTATGCCGTCAAGTCCAACAACGAACAGGTCATCATTGACGAGATCTGGAATCGTGGCGGCAATTTCGATGTCTGTTCGGCGAAGGAGATCGACTCAGTGCTGAAGACCGGCGTGGAGCCGGCATCGCTGATTCACTCCCATCCGATCAAGAGCAATTTTGAGTTCGATTATGCCGTGGGTAAGGGTGTCGAGATTTTCGTCATCGACAATATCCACGAAATCCAGAAACTGACCCGGTTCACGGATCGCAAGCTGAAGCTGCTAATCCGGTACCGCATCAATACCAATACCACTGCGGTGGTAAACTTGCAGTACAAGTATGGTTGTACTGTCGACGAGGTGCTGCCGCTGGCACGGGCGATCGAAGCCACGGGGCATGAATTCTACGGGCTCTGCTTCCATATCGGGTCGCAGTGCATTTATCCGGAGAACTATGTCAAGGCGCTGGATGCGGCCCGCAAGCTGATCAATGCGCTTGATTCCGAAGGGTTTAACATTCGCCTTCTGGATATCGGCGGCGGATTCCCGGTGGAATACGTTCAGCCGGTCCCGGGGATCGCGGAATTCTGTACGCCGATTGCCAAAGCACTCGACAAGAAGATCCGCCCCGGAATCAAGATCATCTGCGAGCCGGGGCGATTCATTTCGGCCAGTCCGGTGACGCTGGTCTGCTCGGTGGTGGGCAAGTCGTATCGTGACGGCAAGATGTGGTATTATCTGGATGATGGCCTCTACTCTACCTTCTCGGGTATTGTTTACGACCATTGCCAGTACCCGGTCGTCACCAACAAGCACGGCAACGAGCAGTTGTCGGTGCTGGCCGGGCCGACGTGTGACTCGTTTGATGTCATGTATGACGGCCTGATGGTTCCCGAGCACGAAATCGGCGAGATGTTTGTCTTCCCGATGACCGGCGCCTATTGTGCCGTGTCCGGCTCTGATTTCAACTCGCTGTATCGCCCGCAGTATAGGATGATTGACTAAGGATTATGACGACGAATACTTCAGTGAATAATACGGCTTCGGGACAGCACGTCTCGGAGCCGTCGATGACCGACCTCTGGAATGTCTGGTACACGGAACTCCATGAAGGGCATTCCGGGCTGACCATCAAGATCGACCGGATCGTGGAATCTTTGCAGTCCGATTTTCAGCGGATCGACGTGCTCGAGACGAAGAATTTCGGGCGGGCGCTGGTGCTGTACGGTTCGCTCATGGCGGCCGACAAGGACTGCAACGCCTACAACGAAATGATCACGCACGTGCCGCTTTTCACGCATCCGAAGCCGAAACGGGCGTTGATTATCGGGGGCGGTGACTGCGGAGCGCTGACCGAAGTGCTCAAGCACCCGGAAATCGAAGAGTGCGTGATGTGCGAGATCGACAAGATGGTGGTCGAAGTGTCACAGAAGTATTTCCCCTACCTGACCACCGGCGTGAACGACAAGCGGGCCAAGATGGTGTTTGATGACGGCCTGAAGTATATCGAGAACGCCAAGGAGAAGTTCGACGTGATCATGCTGGATCTGTCTGATCCGGTGGGACCGGCCGAAGGGCTGTTCCAGCGCCCGTTCTACGAGATGGTGGCGTCGCGATTGGCCGATGACGGTATTATGGTGGCTCAGTCGGAGTCGCCGTTCTATCACCAGCGATCGGTGCAGGGGATTTACTCGAACCTCAAGGGAGTCTTCCCTATAATCAAAATGTATACCGCCTTTATGCCGATTTACCCTTCCGCGTACTGGTCATTTGCCTTCTGCAGTAAGAAATATGACCCGATCGCCAATTTCGACCGGAGCCGCGTGGAAGCGTTGAACATGAAGACCCGTTACTACAATGCCGACGTTCACGCTGCGGCGTTTGCCCTGCCGCAATTTGTGAAGGAGCTCTTCAAATAGTCTTTTCACGGTGACCTCACAAAGTGCAAACGCCAGTTGACTTCACTGGCGTTCCCGACTTAATTAGGCGCTCTTCTTTGTTATGAAACCGGTTGTGATTGTTCAGAATTGCCTGGCGGAAGGCCCGGGCACCATTGTCGACTATCTTGACGATCGTCGGATTCCTTATTCTATCGTTCATTCCTACCAGCACCAGCAGATTCCATCGGCCACCGAGGTTTCTTCGGTGATAAATCTGGGCTGTCCTCTGTCCGTGACTGAATTTCAGCAGCATGAATTCCTGAAGCAGGTGTACAGCCTGGTGGCTGAGTCGGTGAGGCTATCGGTGCCCTACCTTGGGATCTGCTTTGGCGGCCAGATACTCGCCAGAGCGCTGGGAGCGCGTGTAGAAGCCAATCCGGTGAAGGAGATCGGGATTTATCAGGTGCGGACTACGGCGGACGGTCAGGCTGATCCGCTGTTGAGCGGGTTCGGGGAGTCGTTTCGCGTGGCGCAATGGCATGGGGATACCTTTCGTATTCCTTTCGGGTCTGCTTTGCTGGTTGAAGGGGACGATTGCAAGAATCAGGCGTTTCGGGCAGGAAAAGCGGTTGGCCTGCAGTTTCATCTGGAGACGACATCGGCGGATATGGGGGCCTGGTGTGACAGTTATCCGCAGGAATTGGCGGAGACAGGCAAATCACGAGAGCAGGTTGTCGCCCGCGCGAGAGAAAGTGAGCCCGAATTGCGGGCATTGAATTATAGATTATTGGACAATTTCTTTGCCATGAATAAGAATTAGACCTTATAATCACGGTTCGGCCAGGTGCTCAAGCCCTGTCCGGGCAGTGACCACTTTTAACGTATTTTTTGAGGTAGTATGAACATCTATGTAGGCAACTTGGCGCATGAAGCCAGTGAAGACGAACTGAGGGAAGCATTCTCCGCGTTTGGCACGGTAAGCTCGGCGAAGATCATTATGGATCGCGAGACCGGTCAGCCGCGTGGATTTGCTTTTGTGGAAATGCCGGATGACGGTGAAGGTCAGGCGGCGATAGACGGGATGAACGGAAAGCAGTTCAAGGGTCGGACCCTTCGCGTGAATGTCGGCCAGAAGAAGGAAGATCGTCCTGGTGGCGGCGGCGGCTTTGGCGGCGGTCGTTCGGGTGGTGGTTTCCGTGGTGGCAGCGGCGGTGGCAATCGCGACCGTGGCCCGCGCGGCAACTACTAGTTCGCACTGGAATAGAGATGAAAGACC
>JBATNE010000039.1:0-15817 GCA_049290195.1 Candidatus Zixiibacteriota bacterium | reverse complement strand
CGATGGTCCCCCAGTTGATGGCGTCCCGAAGCGCCCTAGCCTTGGCGCGCGTGGACGCTAGTCGGATGATGTGCGGGGCATACGGTTCCTCAACGCTTTCAGGACTGGCGTCCCCGTAGTCGCGGAAGACCCCCTTTTCTGTCACTACTTCTGCTAGGGAAATAGCGGTCATGGCGTTGGCCCCCGAGGGGGTCTGAATGAGCCTGGTTCTAAGGGATTTCAGCCCTTGCCGGTGGGCCTCATTAAGCAGGCCAGCGTACGTGACAACCTGACGGCTACCGATTACCCGCCCCTGCTCATCGCAAATGGCGACGGTTCGCACGAATCCGCTGCGCTCGTGCATTGCGTGTCTCCTTTCGTCTGATTCGGATTGGAAAAGTGCTCGCGGCTCGGACGGATTTTGGTCCGCTGCCGTGGGAGACAGCGTAAAGTGACCTGTCGTGTAGTTCAATTTCCGACTAGATGAGGTTTTCCTCGATGACTGTGGATAGCTTGGCAGAGTAGGCTTGGTATATGGGAAATGACGACTTACTCATCCTTGGCCAGACCAACTACCGCAATGTGAGGCGGAGATTTGGGCTCAAGCCAGAAGACCGACGGCGGCCTACGTACATCGTGGGCAAGACCGGTATGGGAAAGTCGACGCTCCTGTTGAACTGCATCGTGCAAGACGTTCGGGCCGGTAGAGGCGTCGCTGTGATTGACCCGCACGGCGACCTGGTTGAGCGGGTCCTTCACTACATCCCTGCCAGCCGGATCAACGAGACGATTTACTTCAATCCGGCGGATATCGAGTATCCGATTGGGTTCAATGTTTTGTCATGCCCTGATCCGAAACTGAAACACCTGGTTGCTTCAGGTCTCATCCAGGTGTTCAAGAGGATCTGGGGAAATTCGTGGGGGCCACGGCTGGAATACGTTTTGCGAAATGCATTTCTGGCACTGCTGGAAAAACCAGGAAACACGATCCTTGGAGTTCCCCGAATGCTCGTCGATGACCAGTATAGGGCGAAAATCGTTGGTGGGATCAAGGACCCAATCATTCGGCAATTCTGGGCGGTTGAATTTGAACAATACCCGAAAGTCTTTCGGACCGAGACCATCTCCCCGATTCAGAACAAAGTCGGACAGTTCCTCTCCAATCCCATTACGAGAAATATCCTGGGTCAAACGAGAACCAAGTTCGACCTGCTTGATGTGATGGATTCCGGGAAGATCTTGCTGCTCGATCTTTCCAAGGGAAAGATCGGAGAAGACAACTCCGCCCTGATTGGGGCGCTCATGGTCACACACCTGTATCTCGCGGCTCTAAGAAGATCCCATGTCCCTGAAGACAGCCGACGTGATTTCTTCCTTTACATCGATGAACTGCAATCCTTCGCGACAGAGGACTTTGCGTCGATTCTCTCCGAGTCAAGAAAGTACCGGCTTGATATCGCCGGAATGGCCAACCAGTTCCTGTCTCAATTACCAAAGAGCCTTGCCTCGGCAATTCTCGGCAACGTGGGAACGTTGATTTCATTCGCAACTGGATCGGAAGATGCAAAGCTACTCAGCCAGGAATTCTCTCCCACGTTCAACGCCACGGATCTCCAGGCTCTACCAGCGCACAACATTTACGTCAATCTGTCGATAGGCGGATCAACATCGGACCCCTTTAGTGCAGAAACTCTAGATCCTAGCAAATGCGCTTGGCGCGGACATCACTCAACGATCATTGCCCAGTCGCGCCAACGCTACTCAATGCCTCGCAGCCGTGTAGAGCAACACATAACCTCGTGGCTTCGGAAGAGTCCATGAACGTGGGATTTACATGAGAAACCGATATTGGTATGGCTTTGGAGATAACTCGGGCATTCGCTTGATGGTTCTTGCGAGTATTGCAGCATAGCCAAGTGTGACAGGTAGTCTATCGTACAGACCATCATGATTCCAATTCATTTTAGTGAGTCCCATGATTTCGGTGCATGGAACTTGCCACCCGCCGTGGCCAGCAAATCGGCTGATCAGCAACGGGGCCGGGATCCCTTTCCCCTCCTTGAAGAAATGTCCATCCCTAGAAATCCCGGAAACATTGCCTTGCGTCCAAAGCAACACGTCTCGTCCGGAGAGCGGGACGTATATCCCCCGCTCGCATGGATATCCGGGTGCCTCGGTAGAGAATCCTCTCTTCACGGGCGGCGAGAAGTTAATTGCCCGCCACGGAGAATCCTGCTGAATAAATAGACACTCTAACTCACCCCCCTTTCGAAACGCGTCGAAGCAACCCTCTACTTCCTCTTCTTTGAAGTACGAAGTCTTGTGCACAACTAGACGGCGAGGAGACTCGCCCGAGTGGTGCCTCCGAAAGATCTCTAGTGATCGAGCAATCACTCGGCGCATTTGGGGTCGATCGAGGAAGGGGTTATCACCTTCTAGGCGGTACTGCTCTGGTTCATACAGTATGAATTCCAGCCCGGTACCCGCGCTGTCGAAGACTTGACTGCAACAAGTAACAAAGCGATCTCTATGTGCATTCGTTCTACCTAAAGCGTAACTAATTCCCACTAGGGCTGTGTCCGGAGCAAGCGGCAACACTCGCCATGGAATACCGCCAGCTTTGCAAAAAAGTGCAATGGCGAGCCGCCACATGACACTGCACCGACATGGGTACCCATCTACTCGGTCCTCACGAAGGACCTGCAGGGGAATGCTCGCGGTCGCTGTCTGGGCTTTCAGAAAGTCGTGCAAATCAAAGTCTTCTTCCGGCGGTCCCCAAAAGCCTGGTGTCCATCTTTCTGGAAGGTAAATGAGCAGGACATCAAATAGGCTCCGCTGGGATCTAATGGAGTTCACTGCTCGGGCCAACACGTCGGACAATTTGAGATGAGGTGCCTTCGACAGCGCGATTTCTCTGTCTAACGATTCAGGGAGTTCAAAAACCAGATCAGATCCAGCCTCCACAAGTCTCAATCGAAAGGTTCTATTGAACCCTAAATACGGCGGAAGGTATGTCGTGCGTTCGCGGGGTTGATGCTCCGCATCCAGCTCGCGGATAAGCCTCCGCACCTTTTGAAGGTCCTTGGTGGGGGCAATGATTGCCAACCGGATTGGATCGCGCGGGCGACTGATTAGAGAATTGCTGTACGGCCCAAATTGCACGAGACCCTTCAACGGATGTATCGTTTGATCCTGGTCTCGCTCAGAGTGAAAGGTAAGGATTGGCTCTGGAATAGACTGGCAGGCTGGCAACGGGAGGGGGTAAAGCGTGCTCATGTCTTCAAACGCCCCTTGAGTACGCTGTACGACGTGCGACGCGAAAGATCGCATCGATTCCATCAGTGAGTCCAAAGGTGGATAGCACTGCTTCCTCATCGCCTGCGGTTACGATCTTTACCCAGGCATCCAACGTCTTGTTCCACACGTTGTTGTATCTCCTAGCAAGGCGATCCATCCTAAACCTGTTGGCTTGATACCGGGATTCAACGTCGGTAATACCGTCAACAGCAATGGTCGGCAGTAGAACAAGGAGGGGGGTTTCGAAACGGTATTGCAGCTTCAGCTCCAATGCTTCAGACCATGTCATTCCTGTGCCCTTTATACCACCAACAAGACGAGAAGACACCGTGTGCAGACTCGCAAATCGCTTGTCCTCCTCCTGCCCTTCTTGGAATTTCAGCAACCAGCTCCTGTGAGAACGATAGGCGATCAGACCACGAACGCGGGCTATGGCCTTGGCCACTGCCTCTAGCAATAGGCCGTGTTCGACGGACTCATACTGTAGTCTGTAGGGATTCAAGTCAAATACATCGAACGTAGGATCCCCATATGCGGATAGGGCGTCACGAACATCCTGATCACTCCCGAAAGCTATCACGCCGACTTTCTTACGCGCGGCAATAATCTTCTGCCCAAATAGGTTAACTGCCTCCTTCACCTCTCTGGCCCCCCCCACTGAACACTGGACCAATCGACAGACTGGAGGGAGTTCGGTGATGGTCAACGCATTAAAGCGCAACAGAGGATGGCCCTTTCCTGGAGAGTGGTGCGGTGCATCAGATACTCGACGCGGAAGCGATTCGACGATTTCATGAAGGGCGGGGGGTACGTCGCTAGTATGCAGATAGACTTGGGTCAAGAGATCGTCAAAAGAATCAATTTCGATAGTGTGTGTATCGACACCGTGAGACCGTAGGAAGTTGATGAAATCAGCTACAGACTCGCTTATCGGCGTTCCTGACGGATAACACCAATAGACCCCAAAAGGAAAAGCGGGCTTGGATTCCGCGGCCTTGGTGAGCGCATCCATTATTGATGCATCGCGTCCGCTGTACCCCACAACGATCAGTCCGTGTTGGCGCGCAGAACTCATTAGCAGGTCTCGGAGACGTGAGTCCTGAATTCGTAGTTCTTCAGTTGTATTCTTGAGTTCGACAGTCTGGAAATCGCCATGCAACTTACATAGAATTGGCCAGCGTTGTTCTAACGCCGCCTGGCACAGGCTAACCGCATGGGCCGAACCACCGGCCACCCAATTAGACGTACCCTTGTAAGCCGTAGCGAAAGCGTCCTCTATTAAGTGATCAAAGTTCGTAGTCCAGATCAACTTAATCCGACCCATGGCGGCCAAGATGCCGAGGACTAAGCTCCCGTAAGATGGGCTAGCACCGCGCACATAAGCGTCGATCATCCGTCGCCGATCTTCCGCAGACGGATATGCCATCTGGAAGAATCGAGCGTACTCGTCATCTGCGTTGGCTGTTGGGTAGGTTCCTTGGGCGTCAAAAAACTCTTGGAGACGAGCTTGCAGCACGGGATTCCCCACGTCTTGACAAGAACTCATTGCGAGTTTTCGCTCGGAGCAATAAATGGCTCTCTTGAATTGCCAAATCAAATCGTTTGCTGATGGAATTCCCGCTGATACGGATGCCCCGGCTCCCAAAAGCCACATCAGATCCTGTCCCCTACTTCCGAATGTACGAACGAATTCAGATACTTCCAACGTGCGGACTCCTGCCACCTTCATCGATCAAACAGTGATTGCATGGTGGCTGGTATAGTCTGTGCTTCATGTGTGGCGACACAGGCCAATCTCAGTCAATGATAGGCATATTTGCCATGCGTTCATACAACTTTTCGGGCTTCGGATTGCCTTGACCTCCATCGTTCATTGTTCTAGAGAATGGGGAGCAACTTCTTGTTGACTTGGCGTGCCCCTTACCTCTTGAAGACCGATGCTATACAGGGAGTGCGCCAACTCAGCCCTCTTGACCTTCCCCCTTCAGTTAGTCTAGTCATAACCTCATAGTTTCGAGTTTCTCAGTCAACAGGTTTTCGTAGTTCTTGGCGTACTCGGCCGGGGTTAGCTGACCCAGTGACCGGTGCGGCCGGTTCTCGTTGTAATCTATCCTCCAGGCTTCGATCTTGGTTCGGGCATCAGCCAGATCGTAGAAGAGTTGTTCGTTAAGGCACTCCACGCGGAGCTTGCCATTGAATGATTCGATGAACGCATTCTGTTGTGGCTTGCCGGGTTGAATGAAAGAAAGCTTGATTTGGTGACGGTCAGCCCATTGATCCAGCGCCACGCAGGTAAACTCAGGGCCATTATCACAAACGATAACCTCGGGTAATGAGCGAGTGGCAGCCAGGTGATCGAAGAAGTCAGCCACCAGTTGACCACTGATCGAACGAGCCACCAGGATCCCCAGTGACTCCCGGGTGAAATCATCGACCACCGTCAGGCACTTCAACCGCTGACCCGTCACCAACTGATCCGATACAAAATCCATACTCCAGCGCTGATTGGGACCATCCGGCAACGCCGCCGGCACCCGCACAAAGCTGGCTCGCTTCGACCGCTTCCGCAGTCTCAGCGACAACCCCAACTCCCGATAGAGCCGCTCCGTTCGCTTATGGTTCACCAGATACCCTTGCCTTCGGACCAGCACATGCAACCGCTCCTGGCCCCAGCGGGGACGAGCCGCCGCCAATACCTTGAGTAACTCTCTGAGATCGCCGTTCCCATCCGGCTTGGCTTGATACCGACAACTCGATCGGTGCCACTGAACCACCCCACAGGCATGCCGCTGACTCATCTCGTACCGCTCCATCACAAAGCCCACCGCACTCCGCCTCGCAGCGGGCTTGACCAGTTTTTTGACAGAACATCCTTCAAGGCCGCATTGTCGAGACTGAGATTGGCCACCAGCTGCTTCAAACGGCGGTTCTCTTCCTCCAGCGCCTTGAGTTTCTTCGCTTCGCTCACCGACATCCCCTGGAACTTCTTGCGCCAAGCGTACAGCGTCCACTGGCTCATGCCGTACTTGCTTCACGCCTCAGCCACCTTCAGGCCGGCTTCGACCTCTTTGAGAATGCCGATGATCTGTTCTTCGGAATAACGGGATCGCTTCATGTCCAAACCTCCTACGGGGCAATATAACCCCAAAATCGAGGTATTACATGGACCAGTTTACAGGGGGAAGGTCACCCCGAATAAGGCAAAGTATCCTATCTTGAATGGAGTCGGCAGCAATTTCAAGGATCCTACGCCCCACAGCCACTTGGTCCCAACGACAATCGTTGCCAATGGTAGTAGCCCCAAGCCAACTAGCAACGCATAGGCTACCTTAAAAGTACTACTCTTCTTGTCCATGGGACCGAAATATAGCCAATCAAGTTCATTCGGCAAAGCCCCTTTGAAACTCCACCCTGTATGACGGGAGCCATTTCTCAATATGGCCACGGATTGTTCGCAAATGGCAAAAGCGCATTTCCCGAAGTACAAAGATTTGTTCCATTCTCTTAGCCAACAGCCCAGGTGGTGCTATCAGAAAGAGGTTAGGTCAAGCAAAATTCCCCGCCCATAGGATTCGCTACAAGGTTCGAAAGAGGAAAGAAAATGGAAACCATCGGTCGATGCCCGCGAGCGATTTGCCATTTTCGCGCCCAAAGAGCAAAGGTCGCCAAATCTCGCCAAAATGGAACAGGAGCCAGAGAAATCTCTTGCTCCTGTCATTTGTCTGAAGACCTGATGTCGAATATTCAGTTTGTCGAGGTAGCGAGTTTGACCATTCGACAAAGGTAGGGGCGTGGTTGAAGAGCATGTTGCGATAGCGTGACAATCTGAATATCATCTATTCGATATTCTGGCGCAAATAGTCGCAATAGAGCATCCCGAGTATAGTGGACAGGACCTCTAATGTGGGCGTCTTGATCACTCGCTGCATACAAAATGTAAGAACCGCCAGATCGGAGTATACGGCCCAGGTTCTCCATATATATCGGGATACGTTCGGCTGGCACAAAGTGAAAGCACGCTCTGTCGATGACCAGGTCGAAGTCGTTGTTTGCAAAGGGGAGGGAGCCAAGAATGTCCGCCACTAGGAATTCGGTAGAAACATTCTCAGTCTTCGCCTTTTCCCTTGCCTTTTCAATGGCATCTCTCGATATATCCAGCCCAGTTACAATAAACCCAGCTTTTGACAGGTAAATGGATTCGTTTCCGGTACCGCAGCCGATGTCCAATACCCTACCGGCCAAAATCTTTCCTGATTGTACCAGATGCACGAGGTGTTCATCTGGTGCGCCGCCGTCCCATGGACTGACGCCAGTCTCATAGGCGTCATTCCAAACGTCAGGGTCATTTGTTTGAAGTCTAGCCACAAATTACTCCTTTCATGATACTCGTTTCTACGCGCTGCCGATTAGGCATTGGCGCGCTCGGCGGCCTGATTCTCTTGAGCGAATTTTGCCACGGTGGTTGTTTCATGATAAACCCGCAAACACGAAATGAGCGTCGAACCTGAATCAAATTCGAATTTGTTCACACCGCGAAGATCGACTTCAAAGGGCTTCCCGAGCGTCCACGGACCAATTTTTGCCCCTTCGCGGAAGCTCAGTTTCGCACTCCACTCGGCGATTGCGAAGTCGGAACCTTCAGCATATGCGACCAGTTCGAATTTCCGTTTCGACGTCCGGCCGTAAAGGTCTTCACAGAATTGTCTGATTCGATCCTTACCTTCAAATGGCGGTAGGTTGACGTTGTATACCTTCGCGTGTTCGGCGAACAGGCTAACGACGAGATCCTTATCGGATCCATTCTGCCCGCGGAAATAATCTTCGACAATTTGACGGTACATAGGAACTCCTTAAAAGGTAATTGGTTTAGCATTGTAATTGAAAAGGAAACGCTTTATGATCGGATCTGCACTTTCCGTGTTCAGCATCGGGATGCAAGTGCGAGCTATGGCGACGACGTCATCGTCAATGCCCGCTCCGGTTACTGTAGCGTCGATATCGGCTTCCTGATTGAGCAGGGCAAGCACACTACCACAGCGCCACTCTCGCATCTCCGTGCAAAGGGCTTCGGCATCTGTCACGGTCCCATTTGGATTGAAATAGGATTGCCCGAGCCGGTAGGCAACTGTCGCACCGTCGTCTAGGGTCCGGAGATCAAGTCCATGGTACTGAGCCGACAACATTATTTGTCCGGCACAGATTAGGTCTTCTTTGGCAAGTGTACCACGGAACCCGGCGCACAGGAAAAGCAAGGGTAATTGAATGACTGCCTGTGCCATTGCTCGCCCCACGGCTTGGCCGTTCAGCATGCATCCCCAAACAACTTTGCCGCGACCGCCGATGCCTCTCACATTCTCCAGCGCTCGACCGTTATTGGTGCTTGCGTAGAAAATATGGCGGCCCGCAACTCTTTCTCTAGTAAACTCCCGGGGCGAGTTACCGCAATCGAATCCGTCGATAGGTTGGCCTTCCACCTCACCGGCAAGAAGAGCCGGGCCGTTAAACCGATCGGCCTGAAATCGGAGGTCGGCCAGTCCATCCTCTCCCTTTCCGAAAAGCCGGACCGATTCTGCGCCGGCCGCCAGGGCGACCGTAATGGCGCTTGAGTTTCGCAAGGTGTCGATTTGAACAATCGTCCGACCCTTCGCCAGATATGGTTTCTCATTTAGTTCTGTCGCAGTCACGAGCAGTGAGACGTCGTAGTGGCACTCGTGTGCCGCCACCTTTATCCCGAATCCTGTATCGGTTCCGGCATAGTTAGCGGGCGTCATTGCTGCCTCCAATCATGGCGGCCCGTTCTCCGGCCGTCAGGGTAGCGATATTCTTGCAGGTAAAAGTTCCGCGAAAGTCCTTGCCGCGCTTTATGAGTTCGATAATACGCGTATCATCATCAGCGGCGAGAAACACTTGGGTCAGCAGTCCTTCGTCCGTCGCTATTGGTGTGATCTGTCTGACATATGGATACGACCGGCACTCACTCAACTTCGTTTCAACATTGTCGACGGCCAACGCAAAGTGGTGGACCGATGGTCCGCCAGAGCGCTCCAAGAAGTCGGCAATTATGTCAGACCCGTTGTGCGGAGCGAGCAACACGACTAGGAAATCATCGACGTCAACGGTGCACATGTACTTGCGGTCGGCATCAAATACTATTTCAGGGCATCCTGGTAGGTCATCCGGCCAAAGATGCACCGGTTCTACGACTTTGGCGCCGATGTCGGTCGCGATCTGCCAGAGACGCCGAAGCTCGCGTGCATTCAATGCAGCAACCGCAATGTGGTCAATCGGGGCATGCTCCAGCGGCGCACGCTCCTCTGTGAGCCTTGGGAGCTTCTTGAAGCTAGCACCAATGACTGACTGCAGTTCACTCGGCAGTGACTTTGTTCGATTGAAATCCGGCAACATCATGATAATGCTCCTTCGTTATCTCCGAAGCGGAAAGCAGTGGTTTTTCTTTCGCTATGATAAATTCTACTAATGGTTCGTGAGTACGGCGGCCACTCAACGAACGGTCCGGTCTTTGTCTGACGCGTTGCCGGTAAAACGCCCACAGCGGCGTGCACAGTCGCTCCAGAGTCGCGACGAGTCGCTCGTTACCGCTGAGTCTCCAAATGTGCTTATGAAAATTTATATGCCGTTCATGATAAGACAGAAGATCATTCGCATCAGCGCTTTCACTAAGAGCGTCCAGAAGCGCTATGAGGTCAGCACTATCCGTCCCGATTACATTAGTCCGGGCAGAGTCCAAGGCTATTGTCTCAAGAGGAATCCGAACGGAAAGTATTTCGTTGACGTCCTTTTGCGATAGATCAATGACGGTGCTGCCCCTATTCGGCTGGTGTAATACGACGCCGCGTTCCTCCAATAGACGAAGCGCTTCCCTGACCGGTGTTTGCGAAGTACAAAGCTTTTTGGCCAACTCGATCTCCCGAATTCTCTGGCCGGGCCGAAGGCCCTCAGCCTCTTGGAATATCCAGTTTTCCAAAGTAGCCGCTATCTGATGTGCTAGGCTCGAACGAATCATCAAGTTCCTCCGATAAGTATCGATAATATATAATCGATACTATATAGACCTGTCAAGCCCTCATTTTGATTTCTTTCTACCTGGGCAGAACTCCGCCTCAACCATCGGATATTACCGATCTTACTGTGCCCGATGTAGATGATTGGAATAGGTCGGCTGACTTCTCGGTGATGGGCGGCGAGCCAAGTCACTGCGTTTCAGCCCGATGGAAGGCAAAGATAGCGGGAGGCAATGGCCTTGGGGCGGTTCCCAGCACCAGAACTCCCAAAGTACTTTGCGGTAAGGAAGGTTGTTCTTACAATTTCACCGAATTCGCCGGAGAGAACTTCATGTGCTGGTCGATCATGTCCTTTCGATTCAAGTGGAGGTAGATTTCGGTCGTAGCAACGTTTTGATGCCCAAGGTTCTTCGATAATATATACACATTTCCGCCCCCGCGAATGAACTGCGTGGCCCTGCTGTGACGGAGTAAATGAACTCCTGCTCTGATACCTACCCTTTGAGCGACTCGGCTGACTATCTGGTACAGGTGCTGATCTGAGATCTTCTCCCCCGTTGTCTTGCAAAACAGATACTCGCCGGGGAGTTGCTTCCGGTATCGATTGACATAGAAATGAAGCACTTTGAGGGTCTTGGGTCCAACTGGGATGATCCGCCACTTGGACCCCTTGGTGTGCTTGAGGGTACGGAGTCCGTCCCGGAGGTCGACATCCTCGACCTTGAGATTGGCTAGTTCTTTTCGCCTGGCCATGCAATCGAAGGCGGTAAGAATCAACGTGTAATTGCGGTAGTTCTCGAAGCCGTGCTTCGGAATCGAATTCAGGAGCCTTTCGATGTGGATCGGGTCAAGGGCGTCCTTGATCTTCCGTTCTTCCTTGATCAGCTTCAGGCTGGCGGCCGGGTTCGGTTTGGTCCAGACACCCTCCTCACAAAGGACCTTGAAAAATCGGCGATAGACGCGGATTCGTCCGTTTACCGTCGAGGTCGACACCGCGCCAATGAGTCCGAGAATGTACTCTTTGAGATTGGCCGGGGTGATGTCCTCGATGTCGACGCCTCTGCCCTCCAGATACCGGGCCAGATAGAATAGCCGCTCCCCGTACCCGTTCAGCGTGACGGGTGACAGGTTCTTCACTCTGCAAGTAAAGATGAACTGGTTTATGTACGTCGCCCAATTCCCCACACTCCGAGTATCGGCGAATTCGTAGAGCGCTTTAAGGAAGTTCATGTGCTCACCTCTCGAATCAGGTCGTTTTTGGGGTCATCCGGACCCTGTATCAACGAGGTGATTGGATGGTAAGCTGTTGAGAGACAATGCGAATTGCCTAGGCGATAAACCGAATTAGCTGAGTCCATGATTACAAATCAGGTGTCAAGTGCTGTGTGAGTGATCAGGCGTCATGTTTGGCGCTTAATAGAATAGTCCTTCGCTTCAACTGCCTGTACCGAAAATCAGGGTGACTTTTGTGCTCGAAATTTCCCGGTCAGTGAAATGAGATTCCTTTCAACAGACCCAAACTCAGAGCGATTGATTCTACAATTGCCAACGGAAGCCTTAGGATGGTTGATTTCTAGTATCGCCGGTTGTCCTGCATCGTTCGAATTTCAAGTTGCGCGAAGTAGCAATATGCGAGATGTCTGGTCGCACAGTCATGGCTTCACTGAACGATGGGCTCAAGATGCAAAATGACACTTCCATTAGGGCGATGACTAAAGCGAGAATTGCGTTTTGCGAGCAATGATTTGCGAAATAGGACGTAACACGGGTCTAGTTGCACAAAACAGTCATTACAGTGGTCGTACAACTCGTTACGTCTCACAAATACGAGCCAGTTCCAAGTGGCACTGGCTCGTGAAAATACAGCTAGATATCCTAAGCTGATCCAAATGAACGGTAATATCAGATTAGTGGGCACAAGGAATGAAGTTCGAACCAGTTTCCTCCATTCACACAGCGACTTCCTAGGATATCGGAATCTAGATCTGCTTAAAGGGCAACACGCGATGGCAAGAAACCACTAAGGGATTCACCAGTAAGTCCCGTGGGGTGATGTGCACGCAGTAGCCAAGACCAGTCGAAACTGGAGTACGTGGGCCACTGATCCTTTCCGCAAATCAAATTGTACTTGACAAAACAACAAGTGTGAGCGATCCTCAGGACGAGTATCTTCACTTCAACACTCAATATTCAAGTGTTTCCAGAGGGGTAGGAAGTGCCGTCGCGGACAAAACAGAAGAAGCGCACCCGGCACCATGTGTTGCTTCTTCGGGCTATTAGATATCTGCTCAAGGAACATTCCGAGCTGATACAGCGCCCGGGTGTCATCGGTTATGGAGTCGGGTATCGAGAACGCCATGGCGTTGTGACCCGCGAGCCGGCGATTCGAGTTTACGTCACCCCGGGGCTGAAGCAACGGGACCATACGAAACTTGGCAAAGCTCACTCAATTCCATCAGAAATCGTCTTTCATGTCGGTGGGAGAACCCTCCACGTTCCCGTCGATCTGATTGAAGCTCCAATCGGCAAGCCGCACGGAGGCGCATCCGGTTACATCGCTCCCGGTGGTACAATCGGGAATTCCCGCTCGGCCGACATTTCCGGAACAATTGGATGGATTGCCCGCCTGGGTGATGGAACCGCGGTGGTCTGTTCGTGTTATCACGTTCTCCTTCCATTCAAGGAGTATTTCCACACATTCAGTTCCGTCCAGATTTTCGACTCCCGGGAGGACCCGTATGAGGAGGCCATGCACCCCAGTCGCAACCACAATGGAAAGCCGTCGACCGATGTCATCGGAAGAGTGCTCTACGGACGTCGCTCCAGTACTATCGACATTGCGGTCTGCGCGGTGGATACACCTGCCGAGTTGATTGATTCTGTCGAGGAGATCGGCACGATGGGTCCTCCCGCCAAAATTTCGGAGAACAGTGAGGATGTCGGCCCCGGTGACAGAGTGATTCTGTGTGGCGGCGAAAGCCGCAAGTTGGAAGGGGAAGTAACAGACCTTGATCTTGCCTATCCCATGGCTTATCCCGATGGCACTATCACCATGACAGATCTTATCTCAACGACCATACCGACTCGACCGGGGGACTCCGGGTCCCTGCTGCTCACTTCGAAGCGGAACCCGGTAGGTATGTTGCTCGGAGTCGCCGGGGACCGCTCCCTGTACTGTCGCATCGACAACATCATACAGGAAATGGAATTGAAAACATATTGACGGATCACCCTCTTTTCTGGGGAGAAGTTTTCTATGAAGACAATCAGATCACGCAAGTGGCTGCCATCATCCCTTTTCTTTGCCCCCCTCCTGTTATTCGTGCTTGGGTTGGGACCTGTTCAGATCTCCAAAGGGGCGGATGAAGTCGGAGTCACGACAATTTCATTCGATCTACGGGGAAGAGTGCTCACACGATCAGCCAAGGAAGACTCCGTCGTAGATGTAACCAGCGATGGCTTGGTGGTGGTGAAACTCACCGGAATTCCGGCGGCCGACAGAGCTGAGTATCACGTCGGATTCGATTCTGTTTCCATCTTGAATCTCGAAGGATGTACCAATAGCCAAATATCGTTTGATGTAGCTAAGGATTCGTCCTTGGTTGCCAAACTGCATGCTGGAAAGCCGAAGGCAGCCCTGGTAGCATACCTGTTACTCACCAAGGATAAGGCCCAAGTGGCGAAACAAATGGTGAAGGTAGCCGGAATTCCTGAAAGTGCCGGTGACACCAAGGACAAGGCGGCAGAGGTTCTCCAAAGTCCGATCCGCCCATCCGATTCGATCTGCCATAGAAACGGGAACGACATCACGCTCGTGTTTCAGGGAAACGGGGCGCTGGTCGGTACGGACTTTTCGTTCCTCAAGTCCATTAGCGATCGGGACCGGTTCTTCATTTACTTCTGGGGGACGAAGAAAGATGCCGATACCACATCGATCCGTGTCGAAGGGAACTTGGGAAACGACCAGCCATCCATACTCGGGCTCGAAGGACTCGCCGTTCTGAAGTCTATACCAATCGGCGCCACGCAGTCGACAGAGGTTGAACCGAAAGCTTCGCAACCACCAGCCGCCCTCTCGTTTGTTGGCATGTTTGGCCCTTATTCACCACCGGCCGTGACCATCCACGTCTCAAAGGGGAGTAAAGAAACTCGCATCTACACGTTCAAAGTCACGCCAACATATTCCGTTGGCATTCGGCTCGGCGTTTTGAGTTCCAACATTGGCTTCAATGACTTTCAGGTGCGCCGGGTACCGTCGCTGGATACAACTGCCGTCGTGAATCTGGGAGACACGACCAACGCTTCTCGATACTATCTCTCAGTCATATTTTATGAGTGGGACTTAATGGGCATTACCACCCCGACCCGCAACTTTGCCGAAAAGTCGAAGTTCCATCTGTTTCCATATGTAGGTCTGGGACTCAAGGATGTCGGCAAGGAGTTCTTCGTTGGACTTTCGCTGGAAATTGCCAGAGGATTAGCGCTGGACGGGGGACTCCATGTCGCCCGCGTGGACGAATTGGGCGCTGGCGTCAAATTGGGAGACAGCACAAGCGGCACCGCCGCCGATCTCCCGATCCAGCATCGAACCAGATACAAAGCGGCGTTCGGAGTATCTGTAGATCTCGGAGTTATCGCCCGCATGCTCGGCGCACTCTAGGGAGGCTGGGAGTAGCCCGGCTCAGTGTAGCGGTGTCAGATTTGGGCAGTCAATAGATCGGGGCGCAGGTATCACTAGGCTGGTTGAACCAGACTGGTGGTACCGCCCGTGTGCGACGTGACGTCAAGGCGGTGCTCGTCCATAAAGGGGAAATCAGGGTAAAGGGGAATGAGTATGAAAGTCATTGGAAATGGGACAAGTGTGGAAATAGCTCACGCCAGGCGAATGATCGCTAGGGCGTTCCTACTATCACTTCTGGTCACATTGTCTGGAGCACAAGTGTGGGCTGAGAAGAGTGACTCATTTGGCCTCGATGTTGCTATCTCGGTGACACAACCGGAGAGAGGCGCCTCTCCTGACCTGATGACTGCCGCTGCTAAGTGCCTCCCTCCGCTGCGAGACAACTGTCTCAAACTGCTATCATCGCGCCTGGAGTCAGACCTGAGATTCAGACGAATTCCTGCCAATGTCAAGACCAGCCTCATTGGCGTGACTCAAGACAGCACCAGTGACTATCAACTCCGGGGAGTGCTCTCTTTTCAGGAGTACGGCTTGTTGAATATTGCCTTGGCGCTTGATAACCGCGCCGGCAGGACCATTGAGCGTCAGGCATGGGACGTTGCCCTCCTCAATACTACCACTCTGTCCAACGATCCCTCCTCCCACGCGGCCGCAGAAATGGTTGCCAGCAACATAACGGAACGAGCCGCGCAGTGGTTGGAACAAAATCTCTTCCGCGTGCGAGTGCAAATCGGAAAATTCCAATCAGCCGCCGCCTCCACCTCCGGCACCCAGCCCCTGGCTGATGGGATTCGTCAAATGCTGAAAACTGAGCTTTCGACATCGGCAGCCCTGGTTA
>JBATNE010000038.1:0-4040 GCA_049290195.1 Candidatus Zixiibacteriota bacterium | reverse complement strand
CCGTGACACGCGGAGCAGAACAGGCCGCCATGCCCCTTCGACATGCGAAACAACTTCCCCGGCTCTTCGGCAAATTGAAGTCCATGACAACTGACAGCGCCGCACGATGGTTCGTCCAGCCAGGGATTGCGGCCATTGGCTATGGTCTGGCCGACATTCGTGACGGAGCCGTGGCAGGTCTGACAATTGAAGCCATGTCGGTTCTTCATGACATCGCGCAGACACTGGACGGTCGGGCCGGGGTGACACTTGTAGCAGTCATTGGTGATGTCGCCATGGTGGGAGTGCACCGCCTCAGACAGAGAGGGAATTCCTGGTTTCAGCGGAGTGCCAAGAGCGTTCGACGAGTGACAGCTGGCACAGAGGATGGGGGTGTTCGCCGGATTGAATCCTCCTTCGGCATCATGCTGGTTCAAGAGCGCCTGGGCCGATGAGTGACAGCCTGAGCCGATGCAGTTGATTTCATTGGAGACGGGAATCACGTTCTGCGTTGTGGCGATGACATTGTTCGAAGCGTCGTACAGTTTGTACAGACCCAGTTGGAAGGCATTCTCATGAACGAGATCGGCATCGGTAAACGGCGTAATGGGAATGCCGGTGATCTCGAAATTGTTGCCGTTGGCGACCATCGTCCCCGTGAGGCCATTGCCGGTGAGGCCAATGTTTGGAAGGAGATTAGCGCCGAAAATCTGGAAGGCATAGTCCCAGAAGTTCGTCTTGCCGACCGAATAGGTGTTGCCTGGAATCTCATAAGTAATGTGCAGGCTGTCGGTCACGATGGCCGGGAGATGAGTGGCATCGCCGACTCTGATCACCTGCGCATGTTCGTTGTTGAAGGGAGGCAAAACAACGAAAGTGGAGAAGTCCTGATTGGCGCAGTGCATGCCGAGGTCGTTCCAGGCGATGACGATATGTGCGGCCATCGCAGTCGAAGCGAGCACGATGAAGAGCAGCGGAATGAGCAGCTTTTTCATAAATCACCCCATGGGCTCAAGAATGATATAGTTGGTCGCGGATGCTAGTGTGGATTAAGTACTCCAATATCGCCAACGGGTCAATTGGCGTCAAGAGGGAATTGGGGAGACCAAATAAAAACCACTCACAGTCGGATGTGAGTGGCTGGTAGGACCGACTAACCCGGTGCAGTAGGACATCTGCACTGGTCAGTGGAGGCGGAGAGATGGTACTTTTTGCCCCGCTTTTGCGCTCAGGTGCAACACATGCGTAAACTGTAGCTGACACAGTGCCGGTTGGGGGCAGCAGTTCTGTCAGCCGCGTACAAACTGCCGGAATGCTGTTACGACGATTGTAAGGGGAAGTTAGAATTGGGTGAATGTGAGAAACTGCGTGTCTGAAGTCCGCGTCATTGCGAGTCCCAATCGACCAGCGGTCGATGGGGCAAAGCAATCTTTCCCCACATTCAGCGTCTTACTCCGCCTCATAGCATACAGGTTCACCTCGCATGTGAAGCAGGAAGGCAGAGTGCTGTAAGGAGTGAAGATTGCTTCGTTGCCCCTCGCGCATTGCGCGGGGACTGCCTCGCAATGACGATGGAGGAGTTACCCGACTTGTTCCATCTGGCGGAAGGCGCGGATGACTTCGCCGGGGGACGAAAGGGACATCAGTTCTTCGCGGAAGGAATCATACTGGATCATTGAGGCGATCTGCTTGAACGCCTTGAGGTACATGTCGTCTTCGTAGGGCGGGGAGGCCATCACGAAAAACATATGGACCGGCTGTTGGTCCAGAGAGTCGAATTCGTAGCCGACCTTGGAGCGTGCGAACGCCAGCATGAACTCCTTGGCCTGCATCGAGCGGATGTGCGGGATAGCGACCCCGAAACCGATACCGGTGGTGGCTTTCTTTTCGCGGTTGACGAAATCCAGGAGGAGCTTGGTGCGATTGCCGACCCGGGCGCCGGAGTCGAGCAGGTCCACTAATTCTGTGAGGATCAATTCTTTCGAGCGCATACGGAATTTTTCGGCCGAGCCGTTTTCAGGTGTCGGGCCGATGACAGTGGACATCTGGAGTTTCACCAGGTCTTCGGTCAAATAGCGCGAGAGGTTCATACTAGTCCATTATCGGCCGATAGTGGCCGGAATTTAGTTCACTAATATAGCTCGCATTGTCCGGTTTTGCAAGGGGGGACGCGAGCCCCCTTCGCCGTTTTGGCATCGGTCGAGTGTGGCCGGTCAAGGCAGGGAGTGCAGTTGTGTCACAAGTTGGGATGACTTATTATCGAGAGTAACCTAGATATAAAGCCTATTGAGGGGAGTCGGAATGGATGTCAGCGTGACCGCAACCAGCAAGATCAGGATGATCGTACGATTGTGCGCAATCGGTCTTCTTGTCATTTCATCAGTTGGAGCATCCAACGAAAGAGTGAGCGCTTCGTCGAAATCGAGCCGGGTAGAGGCATTGGTTCGAGGGGCAAGGGTGGCGTACCATCAACAAAGGGTTGCTGCTGCAGACTCGCTTTATTCAAGGGCTCTGGAACTCGACCTGCAGGCCGCTGACGCGTGGGTTGGAAGGGGTGAGATCCAATGTCAGATGGGAAACTACGCGCAAGCGATGGAATTTCTCAATAGAGGTCTCCGGTTCGACAGGAAGAATGTTCTGGGTTGGTACTACCGCGGCAACACCTGGACCTGTTTATCGCAATTCGATTCGGCGATCGCCGATTACAACCGACTTATTGCGATCGACCCGTACCATAGTGATGCCTACGTCAGTCGAGCCTTTGCGTATCAGTACAAAGGGGATACGGTGCAGGAACGACTGGATATCGCCAGAGCACTTCTCATGGACTCCACCAATACCAAAGCCAGAATCTCGATGTCGAACGTGTTGGAGAGGAGTGGCAAGTGGGAAAGGGCACTGACTGAGCTAGGCAAGGCGATCTCCCATTGCCCCAAAGATAGTATAGCTCAGTTGAGCCGCGCCCACTTGATCCGAGGAACAATTTTGGATGGGCACGGTCTCGATTCGCTTGCGATGGATGACTGGACCAAAGTGACCGTTCTGACACCTGGAGTTCCCGTTACCTATTTCTACATGGGTCGACTACTGTGGGAACAAGAGGACACTAGCGGTGCGCGAGAGCGGTTCGATCAGCTATTCTACCTGTCCGCACCGAGCGACTCCGCATTGGTTCGCGAGGCTTTGGAAATGATGCCGGCAATTGAGCCGGATGCAGACCGGCTCTTGCGGTGGAAGAGACACGGACGCTGAGGTGATTGATGGTGCGATTTGACAACTCATTCGTTCGCTCCTCTATATGACGAAGAGGAATTGGCATGCGAACCGGGTCGGCAATACTTCGAGTCATGTTAGTAGGGGTGGTAGCGATCGGCCTATGCAGTGCCTGTCGGCATGTGCATTCGGAGCAGTCGCTGACCGGGGTCATCGAAGGTGTGGTGACGGATAGCGCGAGTGGGGAACTCATCTGGAATGCATCGGTGTTGGTGAAGGGGACGAAAATTGGCGCAACGACGGCCAATTCGGGGCACTTCTGGATCAAGGGGGTACCAGCGGGGAGCCATGACCTCCTGGCGATGGAGGTTGCTCACAAGCGCGCGGAACTCCACGGCGTGATTGTGCGCGCGAACGACGTTACTCAAGTTTCAATTCAGATGGCAGCTTACGAAGCGGATATGTTACTCGATCCGGTCGTGCAAGCGGTTGAGGTGAATGGGAAGACGTACGGAGAAATTGAGGGGACAGTGTGGGACACGTCGATAGGGAGCCCACAACCGGTGGCCTGTGCCATAGTTTCGCTGGTCGGCACGAAAATCCAGGTTGAGAGCGGCGCGATGGGTCAATTCCACATGAAACATGTAGAGCCAGGCTGGCAGGCTCTGTTCCTCAAAGCCTATGATTATGACAGCACAACGGACAGTGTATTTGTGAGCGCGGGCCGCGTCTCGAAGGTAGACGCGATTCTTCGACCCACCTTTCACGACTGGTTCATTGAGAATGAAGACCGCCTCGGTATTGAAGTGTCAGAAATTCATGGCTGTATCGAAGGCAAGGTCACAGAT
>JBATNE010000037.1:0-1667 GCA_049290195.1 Candidatus Zixiibacteriota bacterium | reverse complement strand
GAAGATGCCGTACGAGTAGTTGTCGTAGATGTCCTCCACGTTCACCACCCGCGCTGCGAGGCCGTAGGACGAGGCAATGAACTGGCGATACTCCTCGGCGACGGCGGCGAAGGCCTTCGTCGTCACGATCACATACGCGGCCTGCTTCGAAGCGTCGCGGAGATTTTCGACCGCGAGCGTCGTGCCGGGCATCGGCTGCAGCATCTCGAGTGTGGAGGACAACAGATATTTCGTTCCCGGTGCGGCGGTATCGGCAAAGAGAAGCGTGTACGGGCCGTCGCCGGCGTACCGCAGCGCTGTGAGAGCCGACGTTCCGTAGGCGGAGATTTTCAGCACGGTGATGGTTTTCGCCGTCACGCCTTCGATCTTGAAAGTGCGCAACCCGAAGCCGTTCAGCGTGTCGAGCGTGAAAGCAAGCTTGTCCCTGTTTGCCTGCAGCGTGGACGGGTATTCCACATCATACCAATCGAGGATGCCATCCCGCACGGCGGGGGGATCCATTGCGACGTTGGTGACGATCAGTGAATCGTTGCCGTTGTGCAGCACGCCGGCGGGGAGCGCGGTGGCGAACAGCGCCTGCTGCGAAACGTCGAACTCCACCGAATCGATCGAAGTCGGCGAGTTCATCGCCACCGTGAAACGGAATTGCGGAGAGGTCGGCGCAAAGCTCGTCCAGCCGGCCACTTTCACCCAGAGCCGCGCGGGCAGGTCCGTGCGCACCCCGCTTACAGGAAATTGGTAGATGCGGCGCCGTCCCGCGGTGTAGGGATCCAGATACCACACGTCCTCGGAAGTCCAGTCGGAATTGTTGATGCGTTCGGAGGAGACAGCCAAGCTCGCGAAGGCCGCGTCGTAATCCAGCTGCCAGAGCCGGTAGGCCCAGTCCACCGTGTCACCGGGCGTGTCCGTCAACACGGCCGGGGCGACGCGCGCGGCGTTTGCTTTCCGCACCACCCAGTAGGCAGTGGAATCCGAATACATGTTCATGATGTCGGGATACGGATCGTCCCTCTCGCCTGCGCCCGGCACGCTCCGGTATCCGCCCTCATTGTAGTTGCGATTCCCCTCGAAGGCGACATAATCGGCGGCATCGAAGGTGCCGTCCTCCAGTCCCACCGCGAGCAACGGAATTTCCGTCCCCTTGCGGTACAGCGCCAGCGTGGAGGGATCCACGCCCGACAGCGGGAATCCCGAGGCGAGGAACCAGTCGCGCGTCAATTTGTACATGCCGTCCTGCGTCACATGAAAACGGATGCTCTGATCCGAATAGTTGATCCAGGCGCCGGCCGTGTCGAGGCTCATGCTCCGTTGAATGAAGCGCTGGCTTCCGAAGGGCGGCACGTCGGTGACTGCGCTCACGCTCTTCCGAAGTTGCATGCCGGGATCGGCCACGAGGTCGAACTGGTCGATCCAGCGCGCGATGCCCGATGCGGCATCCCAGATGACCAGCGGTACCTCCAGGCGCAGCACCGCGCCGGCGGACGTCTGCACGATATTCTGCGACAGTATCCCGGCGACGCCCGCAGACATTGCCGGCAGTTCCGCCTCCGTCCTGGCGATCACGCGCTCGGTGATGATGGAGTCCGCACCCATGGTCGACGAGACGGAATACAGCGGAGTGCCGCGATACACGGCGCCGAGGACGGCATTGGCGACTCTGTATCCGC
>JBATNE010000036.1:0-69331 GCA_049290195.1 Candidatus Zixiibacteriota bacterium | reverse complement strand
AGACATAGTAATCTCAATGAAGCAGGCGGCAGAGCGCTGTGGCGTCTGCATAATTACCGGTGACACCAAAGTGGTCCACAAGGGAAAAGGGGACAAGCTGTTTATCAACACTACGGGTGTCGGGGTGATTGAGCACAACTTCGTCATTTCCGGAACCAATGTGCGCTCTGGTGATAAACTGATCATTAATGGCGGAGTTGCTGAACACGGTATTGCCGTCCTGTCAAAGCGCGAAGGTCTCACCTTTGAAACGACAATTGAAAGTGATGCCGCTCCTCTTTGTGAACTGACTTCAGTGATAGTTGGCGCCGGTGCCGAAGCGGTTCATGCCATGCGCGATCCTACCCGCGGAGGAGTAGCGGCGACACTCAATGAATTTGCCGGCAGTTCTCATGTTGGCATTCGCATTTTCGAGAATCAGATTCCGGTGAAAGCTCCGGTCGCCGGTGCCTGCGCTATTCTCGGCCTAGATCCCCTGTATGTCGCCAATGAAGGAAAAGTGATTGTCGCGGTATCGGCAGAGAAAGCGGATCTGGTATTAGCCGCCATGCGCAGCCATCCGCTGGGGGCTGATTCAACAGTTTTCGGCGAAGTTATTTCCGAAGATCCCGGTATGGTAACAGTCAGAACTACTTTGGGAAGCTGGCGTATAGTCGATATGCCCCTGGGCGAGCAGCTTCCGCGCATTTGCTAAATTCATTCTTCTTCGTCTTCTGAAACTGTACTCTTTCACAAAGTATTGAATCTCCAATTCACAAGCCCAGAGCCGGAATTCCTGGCTGCTCGGTTGCTGAACAAATTTCCAAGTACTGAACAGTGAACTTTGCGCGACGTGGGTTGAAATCTCCATGTTGAGTTAACCCGTCCTTGCCGTACAGTGGATTACGGATTTGCTCGTGATTCGGCCCGGCATTTGTAAGCAATTAAGGAGCATTAAAGCGCTTAACAGCTCATGCTAGCAAGGAGTGGCCTATATGACTACAGCATGCAAAGCTTCGCCAATTGTGTACGGATTTGTGTTATTGGCGCTGGCTTTTGTGCTCGTGTTCTCGCCCACAGTTTCTGCACAAGGGGGGCTCAGATCACCGGCAACGACATCAACCGCCGTGACGTTGAATTGGACGGCGCCTGGCGACGACAGCACGTCAGGTCAGGCTGCGTCGTACGACATCCGTTATTCCCTTTCGCCCATCACTATCGCCAACTGGGCGTCGGCGACACAAGTGACCGGAGAGCCTACGCCGAAAGCAGCCGGTGGCGCGGAGTCGTTCGATGTTACCGGATTGACGCCAAACACGGCGTACTATTTCGCTTTGAAGGCGGGGGACGAGGCCGGCAACTGGTCGGCTCTATCCAACGTTATTAGTAAGAGCACGCTTCAGGAAACCACCGCCCCGTCGGCTATTGCCAATCTGGCGGCTCCGACTTCCACAACTTCCTCCGTCGGCCTTACCTGGACCTCTCCGGGAGACGATGGGAATAGTGGAACGGCAACCACGTACGATATTCGCTACTCAACGTCGACGATTACTTCAGCCAACTGGGCCAGCGCCACGCAATTGACCGGCGAGACGGCTCCGAAGGTCGCCGGCAGTTCTGAATCGTTTACCGTTACCGGTCTGAACGCAGGTACAACCTACTACTTTGCCATCGAAACGGCTGATGAGGTACCGAACTGGTCGAGCATTTCGAACGTGGCGAGCAAAGCGACAGCGGCGGAATCAACACCTCCTGCAGCCATCACGAATCTTGGTGCGTCTAATGAAACGTCTACGTCGATAACTCTCTCCTGGACCTCTCCCGGTGACGACGGCAGTTCCGGTACGGCGACTACGTATGATATTCGTTACTCTACATCGACGATAACCTCGGCCAATTTTGCGTCCGCTACCGTGGTTTCCGGTGCTCCGGCTCCGAAAGCTGCAGGGTCCGCCGAGACGTTTGTTGTGACCGGGCTGGCGAGCAATACCGGTTACTACTTTGCAATCAAGACAGCGGATGAAGTACCTAACTGGTCGACCATTTCGAACGTGCCTAACCGCTCGACTCAGACCGAAGCGACACCTCCGTCGTCAATCACCAATCTTGCGGCCCCGAGTTCCGGTCAGAATTCAATCACGTTGACGTGGACCGCCCCTGGTGACGACACGACTTCCGGTACAGCTACTACCTATGACATTCGTTACTCAACTTCGCCGATTACCGCCGGAAACTGGGCTTCCGCGACGCAGCTGACCGGTGAACCATCTCCAAAGGCGGCCGGCGGATCAGAAACCCTCACCATTACCGGTCTTGCCATGAGCACGACCTACTACTTCGCCATCAAGACAGCTGACGAAGTACCTAACTGGTCGGGGCTCTCCAATATCATCTCTAAAGCGACTACCGGTGATATCACTGCGCCTTCAGCCGTTCAGGACCTTTCAGCACTTCCGGGTACCGCCGACGGCGATCTGGTCTTGCGCTGGACGGCCCCCGGCGATGACAGCACGGCCGGTGTTGCTTCGCTATACGTGATACGCTATTCAACCAGTACGATTACGAACGGCAACTTCAATTCGGCAACTCTCGTGATGAACCCCCCGGTCCCACTGGTGGCCGGGAGTTCACAGTCATTATTGGTGAGAAGCCTTGTGCCCGGACAGCGCTACTATGTAGCGCTGAAAGCCCTTGACGATAAATCCAACACGTCGGAACTTTCCAACGTGGCGCAGGGTTCCGCCAAGCTGATCATCGTTACGGACAATAATGACAAGATAGCCGATCTGGTCTCTCCGCTCCCGAACGCGATCGTACCCAGTGCCCATCCGATGCTTACGGTTAGGGCAATCAATCCGGGTCAGACAGATAACTATGTGTTCGAAGTAGCGTCTGACTCCTCGTTTGTCGGATTGATTGCCTCAGCCATCGTTACCGATTCGGATGACTCTCTGGTTACCTGGCGCGTATCGACGGCCCTCTCGGAGAATGAAACGTATTACTGGCGTGCCCACGCCGAGGGATTTGGATACAGCGCGACCGGCTCCTTTGATGTAAGCCCGCGCACTCATCCGTTCCCGAACCCGTATTATCCTTCGGCCATGCTGGCCGCGACATTTACCGACCTTCCGGCCGGCTCCGAGCTGGTTCTGATGTCAGTCTCGGGCGAGCCGATTCGCCGCTGGAGCGTTTTGACCGGCGCCGATGTCAGCTGGGACGGTACCAACGAGCTAGGCAACCCGGTATCAAGTGGAACCTACTTGTGGTATGTGGCTGATGGGAAAATGTCCGGGAAATTGATAGTCATTCGATAACTATCCCGGATTCCAATTTCAAGTTGGGAGAATTCAGGGGAGAAAACAGGGCCCGGACAGTGCCAACTGCGGTCGCTACTAACCGCGGATTTTGCGTTTCAACCACTGGAACATGGTTGGGCTCACAACTGCGCGCACCTGGCGCTTCAATGTGCCCTTCAGCTTCAGCCTGTCGATTCCCGGTCCATCAGAAACAAACAACTCCAAAATACTCACCCCGGATGAGTTCACAAAGGCGGCAAGTGAACCAGACAGATCTTCTGTCAACGCGAAATAGTTGGCTCCTATAGACGAAGCCAGCAATGCAAAATCCGGATTGACCAGTCCGACAGCGCTTTCCTTGAGCCCGCCCTGTAACTGCTGCATTCGAATCAAATTCAGATAACCGTCGTTGAACACGACAATCTTGAGATCCAATTTCTCGCGTACCGCGGTCAACAACTCCATCCCCGAAATGGCCATGCCGCCGTCACCGATAATCGCGACTATCGTACGATGAGGAGACGAGGCTCTGGCACCGATCGCCGCGGGTATCGAAAAGCCCATTGACTGAAAATCAGCCGGTGTGATCAATCCTCGAGGCACTTGTATCGTGGAGAAAGCCCGGGTCAAAACCTGATGAAATCCCGAATCAGTAACCAGGCACGCGTCCTGCGGCAGCGTCGACTGCAACGCGGCGAAGAACTTTTCCAGAGACACCGGTACCGGTGTCATCACCTGCGGCACATTGCGAAGGCGGTTGAATTGCTCCTCGCGAATTCGACTTCTCCAGGAGGCTATGTCATTCGAATCCCAGCCAACTGATTCCGGTGGCAACTTGACAAGTGGAAGGAGCCCCTCGAGAAACTTGTCGGCCAGGGCCACCAGCGAAATTGAGGCCGGATAGTTGCTATTGAGCGTTCCATCGGAACTGTCGACCTGAATGAACCTTTCCTTCGGGATCTTGAGTCTGAACCCGCCGGAACCGTTGTGAGAGAACTTGCACCCAATCGCGAGCACTAGATCGCAGGCATCGATCAACTCGTTGACCGTGTCGCCGCCACCTGAACTGTAATCATAGTAGAGAGACCTGGGATCAGATTCCGGGATAGCGCCACGACCAGAGTTGGTAGTCATGACTATCGCCTTGGTGGCATCGGCCAGCAGCTTGAGTTGTTTTGGTGAATCCTGGCAACCCTGACCGGCAAAGATTACGAGCTTACTTGCCGACGATACGCGCTTGGCAATGAGTTCAAGGGCCGTTGGGTCTGGAGATGTTGACGCTCGCAATTGGATTGACGCAGCAGTGTCGGCAAACTGCTGGTAGAGTGACTTATCAAATAGGAGGAGTACCGGACCTGGCTCACCTTCAGTCGTCAGTCTAAATCCTTCGACTACCGCATCCGCCAGCTTTTCGATTTCAGTTACCGTGATGACCTTCTTCACGAGGGGAGCCGCAATTGCCGCCATATCAAGATACTGATGCTGGAACTTGCGCGAGGAACCATCGCCGGTCGTCGAGGTGATGTGGAGTAGGGCCGCCGAATCAAGCTGAGCCTCGGCCAGGCCGCTCAAAGCGTAGGTAAAGCCCGGTCCCGGAATGGTAGTAAGAACACCGACTTTTCCCGATGCACGGTAATAGCCATTGGCGGCAAACGATGCAGCCATCTCATTGGAGGAAACTACTGTTCTGAGTCGGGACGATCGCAAGGCATCATAGAGACCGACATTCTGCGTTCCCGGCATACCGAACACGATGGTCACGCCAAGTTGCTCGAGCGTATCGACTATTATCTGAGCGCCGTATTTCATGGTATCAATGCAACATCCGAACTTCTAGCGGCTTCTCCGGACCATTCTGCGTGCCTTGTTAATGGCGGCCACCGCACGCGTATACAACCGATATTTGGCTGTTTCGGGACGTACCACGACCCAGTTGGTGACCAGGTCTCCGCCGAGCTGACTCTTGAACCGGGTGACGTCGTTGAGGGCGGCGTCCGTAAGGTCCACGCCTTTATATCCCATCTTCGCGAGCACCTGGAAGGCCTTCCAGCGGAGGAAGGGTGTGCTTCCGAGCGAGAGGCTCTCGGCATCGGCCGCCGCACAGACGATGTGACAGACCGGATTCGGGCCGAGGAGTACTAGTTGTGTAGCTATCACGTTGCCATCAGCGGAACGGGCATGAAAAAGCTGCCCAAGCTTCTTCTCCCGTAACAGCCGGTAATATTGCTCAAACGGCTTGGGTTGAAGATAGAGCGGAGCTCCCTTGCGTTTATGGGTATCGAGATGCAGTCGATAGAAACTGTCGAAATCGTCGTCTTCAGTCATCACGATTCCGTTGGAATCGGCTCTGTCCACGAGACGGCGGAGATTCTGTTCGATTCTGCCCCACGCTGCATTGAGATCGGCTATGGAAACGATATAGCTGAAATTTGGTCTGACGGACCAACCGGATTGAAGGAACGGCCGTACATCGGAAATAGGATGCCTCATATGCAGAAGCAAGTGCGCCAGCGGCTGCTCCTTAAGGTAGTTCACCAGACTTTGAATGATAGAGAGCTGGCGCGAAGTTCGTTCTGAGGGATAGGTTGTCGCATACTCTCTGATGACCGGACTATGATAGTAGAGAAGCAGGCGATTGGCTGCTACGGTTCCAACGCGGGACGCTGTCTCGAATAGCGGCATACCTCCGAGCAGTTCCGTTCCCTTGAAGACGCCTATGATTCTGAATTGCGCTGCGGTTACCTGACAGAGTACCGACAGGTAATCCGGTGTGGCGTAGACGCTACCGCTGGGAGCTGTCGAAACCAGCCGAAGCCATGCGCCATAGTCGGACTCAGTTAATGGGCGTACTAATAAATCTGAACTCATGAGATTCCAATATATGGGAGAAAGCTGTCAAACGACAACAGGACGTTTGCCGAAGATGCGTCCGAGGTGGAGCTTCACTCGCCGCCAATATTGTGACAGGGTCGGGGCGGGATCATCCCAATTGAAAACTGCTCGGTGATAAGTAAGCCATGACCAGAGCCAGGGGAAAAATGGAAGAGTGCCGTTCCTAAACATAGCCCACACCGCTCGTCGATCATTAGTCAGCGATACCAGCCCAACACCGACTTTATAGTCAGAAACGGATGTCACCGGCTGGCCGAGCGCATCACGGTACATCATGTCAGCGACATTTATCCCGCAATCGGTAGCATATGCGATATACCACCACGGGCGCGCATTTATTTCCAGCAATTTGTATTCGTTGTCACGCTCGTCGAACTTGAACTCAGCGGAATATATACCGCGATATTCCAGGGTGGTCAGGAGCTTCCCGAGCCTATCGGGCAGGGTCCCGAGCTGAGACAACGGAATTGACCGGAGGGCGGAACTATCACCAAAGTCCAGCGGGTACATCCGTACTCGCTGGCGCGCAAATCGCGCCCTCATTGTCCCCGTTGAATCGATATAGCCATCGATAAAGAAGTGCCGCGTGGCAGGGCCGGGCACATACTCCTGCAGAACAACTTCGACCCCTTCGGGCAAGATTCTGCTCAATCGATCGAGACATTGCTCTCGGGAATTGATGCGCAGTGCTTTTCGGTAGAAGAGAGACATGAATTTCTGCGAATCGCAGGGCTTAATGAAGGTGATCGGCCAGCGATCAACCGGCCACTTGTCCAGATCCTTTTCGCCTGAAATACCGAGCGTCAGGGGAGCCGGGAACTTTTGCTCCTGCAAGAACAGCGCCAGTTTTCCTTTGTTGAGAAGGATATCAATGGCAGGTGCGGGGGGAAGAACTGCCGGAAACCGGGTGCGCAACGATAGATCAAGATTGACCGCTTCATGGGTCCAGTGGTCGCTACAGGGGAACAGGACAGCCCGCTCGAAAGGAATCGACGCAAGGGCGGCGGCCAGGCTGGAAAATTCCTTCACCTTCGGGAGGCCGGGCATGGTACAGCAGTACCGCGAGCTCGCCAAATAGCCCAGGTTATCGGAGAGACAGTATGCGGGAATCCCGCGTCTCCCGAGTGACCGGGCCGTGCCCAGAACGGTATAACTGGAGCCGAACAGAATTGCCGGCACTGACAAGTCTGATTCGATCATACTGGTAAGAGAATGTCTCAGCCTTTCGGATCAAGTGCTGCCCACCTGCTGGGCTGCAACCATACGGCCTTTTGCTTTGGGTCCCGTTTAATAGGGATAATCGGCCACAAAAGCAACCGGTATTAGCTCTTTCCACCATTGCCGCACGATAAAAGTGGACCTACATGAGATAAATTTCGTCTCGTCTCATTTCAGGACGGCGAAATATCCCTGGCCGGCCCGGACCGTGCCTGGGCATTGTACCAGAAGGTACAATAGAAGTTTCGGCAAATGCCGAAAACAGCTATTATGCCCGGCGCCGGCAACCCAGCCGGACAACAAAGGAAGTTACTAACTGAGCACAGTAGACGATAAGAACGACCACGGAGCTTCGTTCGATGAGATGTCAGCTGAATCCGCTGACGCCAAGGCGGTCTTTTCTGGCGTCCGATGGACTGGCGCTTCTCAGATGGTGACAGAAGGAGTCAGGATGCTGGTTTCAGTTGTCCTGGCCCGTCTGCTCACACCGGAGGATTTCGGACTGCTGTCGATGGCCGGTGTGGTGACGGGGTTCTTCATGGTTCTCCAGTATTTGGGGGCGCCAGGAGTCGTGGTTCAACGCAAGAACCTTACCAATTCTCTGATCAGCAGCCTGTTCATCCTGAATCTCATGTTCTCGGCTGTGCTCTTTGTGGCCCTGCTTCTGGTCGCTTCCTGGCTGGCATCGATCTACAATGAGCCCCGCCTGACCCCGATCATACAGGCACTCGGCATCTCCTTCTTCCTGACCGCTTTTGCGGCGGTGCCGGTCGCCATTTTCAATCGACGAATGCAGTTTGATAAGATCGCCTGGATGAGTTTCGCAGCCGCCATAACCCAGGGGGTGGTCGCCATCATACTGGCGGCGCTCGATTTCAAAGTCTGGGCACTGGTCTATTCCAACATCATCAGCTCATTGGTGACGGTCATTGCCATTTGGTGGATGCTGGACTGGCGCCCGAAATGGGTATTTGTCTGGCGAGAGGTGAGAGAAGTGATGGGGTTCTGTCTCCACCTGACTGGCTCCGGACTGATAGACTACTTCTCGCGCGATTCGGACAAATTCATCATTGGAAAATGGCTCGGAGAGAAACTGCTGGGGTACTACGCAATGGCCGGCCGATTCTGCCTCTACCCGCCAACGACCATTTCACCGATTCTGAATCGCGTGCTGTTTCCGGCGTTTGCCCGGGTGCAGGAGGACCAGGCTCAACTTCAGAAGATCATGTTGCGATCGGTTGAAGCAATATCGTTCATCACCATGCCGATTATTGCAGGTATCATGGTCGTGTCCGACCCGTTCGTTATGGCGGTACTTGGACCCAAATGGGCGCCCGCAATTCAAATCATGATTTTGCTATCGCCGGTCGGATATTTCTTGTCCGTTCATGGTCCGGCGAACCAGATGATTACTGCTCTGGGCAAAGCGAGCTGGTTATTCTGGCTCACCACCATTTCCGGAATTCTCACGGTGGCGGCATTTTTTGCCGGGCTCCACTGGGGCATAATCGGCGTAGTAGTCGCTTACTTTATCATTACCGTTCCGCTCACGCTCATGCGCTATCTTCTCGCCTTTCGATTGGTCAAACTGCCGCTCTACCGGCTGGTGCCGGCACTTTATAGATACGCGATTGGAGCAGTTATCATGGCGGCTTCGGTATACGGTTTGCGCAAGCTCTTGGAGATGGTCGGACTGCACCCTCTTGCGGTAATATGTATTGCCATTCCGATCGGGATGGTCGTTTACGCCGTACTGATGCTGGTCTGGCGCCCGGCCGCAGTTTACGATTTCTATCAAGTGCTTCCAACACGGGCAAAACTGGCTACCGGACGAATTCTCAGCCGTGTGCACATTAGCCTTGATTGATGTGAGAGCGGGAACCACGTCACTGTGAGATTTGACACTGTCATACGATGAAGAACGAACGCCCCATACCTCTCTTCCATGAGATCGGAATCATTGCGATGGTTCCGGATCAATGGTCGGCGCCATGGCAGACGCGCCACTACTTGTTGCGCGAGTTGTCGGCGTATTTTCACGTCGTCTGGTGCAATCCAGTGCCGGAGTGGCGCAATGCCAGGCTGGATTCCCGGTTCCGCCCCTGGTCTCGATCTCAGAAGCAGAGCGACAGCATGATAGAGCATACTGCGAATAGTCTGTTTCCCCGCTTATATCGCCCCGATGCCCTGGCCAGCTTCTTTGAGCGAAGCCGTATCAATGCTGCCAAGAGCTCACTGGGCACGACCGGAATCAGGAAATGGATCCTGTATCTCTGGCTGCCGGATTATGCTCCGTCGCTTGGGGCAACCAGCTATGATCTCACGGTATATCACATTGATGATGAATATTCGTTTGCGGCTGATGATCCGCCGATCGATCCCATCGAAGCAGATCTCCTGAGCAATGTCGATCAGGTTATCATCCACTCAAGGACGCTCATGGAAAAGAAGGGAAAGCTGAATCCCCATACCATTCGCGTTCCCAACGGTGTCAATTATGAAGCATACTCCCAGCCTCGACCGGAACCGGCTGACCTAAGAGATATCCCACATCCGCGAATGGGGTATGTAGGATACATCAAGACGCATATTGATCTCGGATTACACATTGCACTGGCTCAGGCTCGGCCGGACTGGCACTTCGTTTTTGTCGGACCGGTAGGGGCACTTGAGGGAGATGCCGACAAAGCGGAAACCCTTTTCGGCCTCAAGAATGTCCACTATCTTGGAAGCAAGCCCCCCTCGGAACTTCCGGGCTATTCCCAGCATTTTGATGTATGTCTGATGGGGTACAAGGTCGACAACTATACCAAGTACATCTATCCCCTGAAGATGCATGAGTATCTGGCGACCGGGAATCCGGTGGTGGGGTCTCCCATTCCGGCCATTATGGAGTTTGCAGATATCATCGAAACTGCCGATACAATAGAGGGATGGCTGGCGGCTCTTGAGCGGGGATTAGGCGCTCAAGCTAAGAGCCCTGAATCCAGGGCAGGTCGTCAGGCCGCCGCGAAAGCCCATGATTGGCAAGTACTTGCGTCCAACGTCGCAGAGTTGTTTTGCCGCCGACTGGGTTCGGACTACAAAGTTCGATGGGACCGGCTGAAGGGGTAATCCCGGGGCCGCTAATCGACGAAATGCACCGCAAGACCAAAACAGAGGCAAGAAAATGAAAGTAGTAGTTACCGGAAATCTCGGATACATCGGGACCGTCATGGCCCCTCTTATCGCCAAAGCCGGCCACGAAGTTGTCGGTCTGGATACCGACCTGTACAGCACCTGTACTTTCGGCCCGGGATTTACCACCTATCCTACGATAAAGAAAGATATCCGCGACGTAACGGTTGACGATCTCAAAGGATTCGATGCAGTTGTCCACCTCGCGGCGCTGTCAAATGATCCCCTGGGCAATCTAAATCCAGACGTCACCTATGACATCAACCATCGCGGCACTATCCATCTGGCTCAGACTGCCAAAACCGCCGGGGTAAAACGATTTGTCTTTTCGTCATCCTGCAGTAACTACGGTGCTTCAGGCGATACTCTGCTGGATGAATCATCCGCCTTCAATCCGGTAACTCCCTACGGCTTTTCCAAAGTTCGATCGGAACAGGATCTCGTCAAGTTGGGTGACGACAGTTTCTGTCCGGTGCTTATGCGCAGCGCCACGGCCTATGGCGTCTCACCACGTCTTCGGTTCGACATCGTGCTCAATAACCTCACCGCCTGGGCGGTGGCTTCCGGCAAGATCCTCATCAAGAGCGACGGCACGCCGTGGCGGCCGATTGTGCACATTGAAGATATCTCACGAGCGTTTGTCGCAGCGTTAAGCGCTCCTCGCGAACTAGTCTTCAACCAGGCGTTCAATGTCGGCCGGAGCGATCAGAACTACCGCATCAAAGAAATAGCCGAGATCGTTAAGAACACCGTGCCGAACTGCGAGCTGGCATTTGCAGCCGATGGCGGCCCGGACACTCGTTGCTACCGCGTCGATTGCAGCAAGATCGCCCGCGTGTTGACCGAATTCAAACCGCAGTGGGACGCCCCCAAGGGTGCCAGGCAGCTGTATGAAGCATTCGTGCAAAATGAGATTAAACTCGAAGACTTCGAGGGACCGCGCTATAAGCGGATCGACCATATTACCCGGCTGATGTCATCCGGCAAGCTGGACAATTCACTGCGCTGGACCGCGGCCGGCAAAGCCAGCGCCGCCGCCCATTAAGAAAGACCCTGGACCCTTTTAAGGAGAGTAGATGAGCGTGCAGACTCAGGAAACATCTCACCATACCGCACCGTCGACCGGCGGCGGTCCCCGTTGCCGTTTTTGCAAGACACCGCTGAAACATACGTTCTCCGATCTGGGAATGTCCCCCTTGTGCGAGAGCTATGTTCCTGCCGAACGGTACAACCTGATGGAACCGTTCTATCCGTTGCACGCGTATGTGTGCGAGAAGTGCTTTCTGGTGCAGTTGGACGAGTACGTTTCCGCCGAAGAGATATTCACTGAATACGCCTACTTCTCCTCATACGCTGACAGCTGGGTTGAGCATGCCCGGAAATACACTGAGGCAATGATTGCTCGTTTTGGTCTGACCAAGGACTCTCACGTCGTGGAGTTGGCCAGCAATGACGGTTACCTTCTGCAGCACTTCGTCGCCAAAGGAATTCCTGTCCTTGGTGTGGAGCCGGCAGCCAACGTTGCAAAGGCGGCTGTAGCCAAAGGGATTCCAACACTCGTTGAGTTTTTTGGGGAACAGAGCGCCCGGAACATGGTAGGTAAACACGCCGCCGACTTGCTCCTGGGCAATAACGTGCTGGCTCAGGTTCCGGACCTGAATGATTTCGTCAAGGGGATGAAGATCCTGCTCAAACCGACCGGCGTCATCACGATGGAATTCCCGCATTTGATGCAGCTGATTGATGGCAACCAGTTCGATACGATCTACCATGAACACTTCTCCTATTTCTCATGGATAACGACCGAGGCGGTCTTTGCGGCTCACGGACTCAGGCTATTCGATGTAGAAGAGATTCCGACTCACGGCGGTTCGCTCCGTATCTATGCCTGCCACGCTGACAACAAGGCACTCACGCTGACCGACAGGGCCAAAGAACTCAAGGCCCGCGAGTTGAAGCTCGGATATGACAAGCTGGAGATCTACTTCACCTTTACCGAGCGGGTCAAGGAGACCAAGCGGAAACTGCTGGAGTTCTTGATCGGCGCCCGCCGCGCCGGGAAGAAAATCGCCGGATACGGTGCTCCAGGTAAAGGAAACACCCTCTTGAACTTCTGCGGCATTAAGACCGACTTCATAGACTTCACCGTAGACCGGAACCCGTACAAGCAGGGGAAGTACCTCCCTGGCAGCCGAATCCCGATCTTTACCCCGGAAAAAATTCGCGAGACAAAACCGGATTATGTGCTCATATTGCCATGGAATTTCAAGGACGAGATCATGGCCCAGAACGCTTTCATCCGCGAATGGGGTGGGAAGTTCGTGGTGCCGATCCCGGAAGTTACTGTTTACGAATGAACCAGGAATCGGTCATCGACGACCGTCCCGAATGAGGCAAGCCGGGTAATGCTGTTTACACCCACCGATCTTCCCGGTGCAATGATAGTCGATCTCGACCGCAAAACCGATGATCGCGGGTTTTTCGCCCGCAGCTGGTGCCGGGATGAATTTACCCAGCATGGTCTCAATCCCGCCCTGGTACAGTGTAATGTCTCATTCAACCGCTCTGCCGGAACGCTTCGCGGCATGCACTACCAGATTCCACCCCACGAAGAAGCGAAGCTCGTTCGTTGTACGGCCGGAGCGCTTTACGATGTTATCATTGATATGCGGCCATCGTCGAAAACGTATCTCAGACATCTGGCCGTTGAGCTGACCGCGGAGAACCGTCGCGCGCTGTATATTCCGGAGGGATTCGCCCACGGCTTTATCACGCTGGCCGACAATACGGAGATCTTCTATCAGATGTCCGCGTATTATCACGCGGAATCACAACGGGGAGTGCGGTATAATGACCCGGCGTTTGGGATACGATGGCCGGTGCCGATCGATGTCATTTCTCCCAAGGATACTGAATATCCGGACTTCAAGCCGAATCGAGGATAAGTGGTCATGACCTCAAAGTCGATTGGACAGATGATGCTTCCTGCCGATATCGGCGCGCGTGCCTATGCTCTCATTCGGGACCTCTATCCGATTTGCCGGAGTATTACCGGCAACGGCTTGCGTCAGACCCTTCAGCGGATTCAAAGAGAGATCCCGATTGAAATACAAGAAGTCCCGACAGGAACGCAGGTACTCGACTGGACAGTTCCTAAGGAATGGAATATCCGTTCGGCCTATATTGCCACTACGCGTGGCGAGAGGGTTATCGATTTCGGCAACCATTCTCTTCACATTTTGAACTATAGTTGCCCCATCAACAAGCGTGTTACCCGTGAAGAACTGAAGGAACATCTCTTCACCCTTCCCAAGTACCCGGACTGGATTCCGTATAGAACCTCCTACTATAAAGAGAATTGGGGTTTTTGCCTGAGCGACAACCAGGCCAAACTCCTTACGGACGCGGAATACGATGTGGTCATTGATTCGTCGCTCGAAGACGGCGCACTCAGTTATGGGGAATTGCTTCTACCCGGAGAATCAGATGAAGAAGTTCTCATCTCGACTCATTCCTGCCATCCATCATTGTGCAATGACAATCTGTCGGGAGTAGCGGTTGCCACATACATAGCTGCCCTGTTGGGCTCGGCCAAGCGGCGCTATTCGTATCGCTTTCTCTTTATTCCCGGAACGATTGGCTCCATTACCTGGCTGTCCAGGAATGAGGATAAAGTTGCACAGATACGACATGGGATGGTTCTGGCGTGTGTGGGGGATTCTGGCGCGTTTCATTATAAGCAGAGCCGCCAGCGGGATGCGGAAATCGATCGGGTAGTTGAGTATTATCTACAGGCCTCGGGCTTCCCGTACAAGGTGCGGGAATTCTCCCCCTACGGCTACGATGAACGCCAGTACTGCTCACCGGGATTTAATCTTCCGGTCGGCTGTTTCAGCCGGACTCCGCACGGCGCATTTCCGGAGTATCATACGTCGGCCGATAACCTCGATTTCGTAAATCCTGAAGCGCTCGCCCGTTCATTGAAGGCGATACTGGGGATTTTCGGAATTCTCGAAGGAAATCGCACCTACCTCAACACCAATCCCAAAGGGGAGCCGCAGTTAGGTAAGCGGGGTCTCTATCGCGTTATGGGTGGAATGCCTGACGCCGGCAAGCGCGAGATGGCGATGCTGTGGGTGCTGAATCAATCGGACGGTTTCAATTCGCTCCTGGATATAGCTGCGCGGGCCAATCTGCCGTTTGCGTTGATTGCGGATGTAGCCGGGGCCCTGGTCGAGGCTGGACTGCTCACAGAAGTCCGGGAATAGTCTTCGCTTCCGAATTTCTATCTGCCGGACAATTTCAATTTGATCAAGCGCAATGCACCGTGGACGAGCGCCCGTGCCTGCGTGAAGGGCGCTAGCTGAGTGGTGCGCGCGCGCCTGGCGGCGACCATCGTTCGCCCGATGCTCAAGAATTCAATGACCGCCCATTTCAATGGAACGACTCTCAATCGCAAAATGTGTTTGGCATAAAAGGCGCCTCGCGAAAGAGCGTAGCCATAGGACAGGTTTTGTACGTCGTCGCTGGCTTTGCGGCCATGATGGTGCCTGACCACAACCGATGGGCAGAACAGAATTGTGTACTCCGCCGCGCAGATGCGATAGAGAAAGTCCAGATCTTCAGCTGCCGGGATCGGTTGTCCCGGCCCAAAGAGCTCATCAAACTTCCCGACTTTTGCTACTACAGCTCGGCGGACCGCGAGATGACCGCCTCCAACCTGGATATAGCCAGGATCGAGTGTTTCGATCGAAACGATCTGGCGAACTTCTGAAGGCCTGATTGACGTTGGTGCGTCGGTAGGATCGTGCAGAATCACTCGTCCGCCCAGGCAATTCAACTTGGGGTCATCGGCAAATTCCCGGAGAAGATTCTTCATCCAGTCCTTCTCCATAATCATGTCATCATCCAAGAGCGCGACAATCTCCCCCTGAGCCTCGGCCAAACCTGTGTTCAGCGAAGTCGTCTTTCCGCCTCGGTCAGCATATCGATAATGCAGACTGGGAATGAGCGTGCGATCGAACGACTCGACGGCACTACGAGTGCTGTCGGTCGACAGATTATCCATAATATACAGGTCCCAGACAGCTTTGGTTTGGGCAGCCGCCTCGGCAATGCTGAACATCATCGGCACAAGCTTGTCAACACGGTTGCGCGTGCAGATGATAATCGAGAGGTCGATGTGATCAGCCATGAGTTGAACGCGCGATTACGCGGGGATAGATATTGACCGACCCACGGACATCTCTTTCCGACTGGATAAATATTGTCGTAATGGGGAACCAGTGGTCATAGGTAGTCTCGGTGTCATACCGGTAAAGATAAGCGCCGATATGAAAAGCACCGCTAGCCAGGTGCAGGTCCACTTCGAACGTGTAGGAGGCAGACTGCCCCGCCTGGAGATTCAGTTTCGCCTCGCCGAGCCGCTCAGTCGATGTGTTGAAGACTTCGTAATAACTGTTGTCCTTGAGTTCAAGAACGACGGCAATATTCTGGCAATCCTCTTTGGCGGTCATGGTAACATCGATCCAGGCCTTCTCACCTGCGGTGAACTTAACGGTCGGACCCGACGCATTGCGGACGGTTACGGTATCCATTCTTACCGCTGAATGGCTTTCGGTAGAACGTTTGTCTCCCACGAGTTCCATATAGCGACGCACCATATCAGAGGTAGGGCCCACTTCGAGAACGGTTCCGTGATCGAGCAAGACTGCCCGGTGACAGAGATCGATGACGGCTCGAAGGTTGTGCGAAACAAAGACGATCGTAGTTCCACCCTTGAGAACTTCCGCCATCCGGGCGGCACACTTCTGTTGGAAAACATAATCGCCGACACTCAGTACTTCGTCTACCAGGAGAACATCCGGGTCGACGTGTGCGGCCACGGAGAATCCAAGTCGGGCGAACATGCCGGAGCTATATCGCTTCACCGGCGTATCGATAAATTCACCGAGTCCGGAGAACTCAACGATTTGGTCGAATTTCGTCTTTATCTCGTTCCGCTTCATACCGAGAATCGCGCCGTTAAGAAAAATGTTCTCTCGTCCGGTGAGATCAGGATGAAATCCGGCGCCTACTTCGATGAGGGCGGAGAGAGTACCGTTGACTCTTAACGTCCCGCTGGTCGGCTTCATGATACCGCTCAGCAGCTTGAGCATGGTTGACTTGCCGGCTCCGTTGGAGCCGATAATGCCGACCGCTTCGCCGCGCGCAACCTGGAAACTGACATCGCTGAGTGCCCAGAATTCCCGCTTATCAAGCGACGCTTCGCGCTGGCCGCGAAGGAACTTGCCGGTCATCGCCGGGATGAGGTCACGCAGGGAATCATAAATCTCTCCCTTGCGGAATTTCTTGTAAACGTGATTGAGTTCCAGTGATATGTCAGCCATCGTACTTCCTTAAATACTCTCCGCAAAGGCCGGTTCAAGACGCTTAAAGAACCGCAGGGAAAACCAGGATATTGCCAGGGTGATTGCGGCACAGTAGCCGAACCACCCCATGTCCGGTAATTTATGCAGGACAATGGTATCATTGAGACCCTCAAGAATCGGTGCGACCGGATTCAAGAGCAGCCACTTTCCCTTTTCACCGAACATCGAGGGCTCATAAAAGACCGGAGTGAAGAAGATTGCAAACGTAAGAATCACCTCGACAATATACTTCACATCGCGGAAGAACAGCGAAGCCGCTGAAAGCACGACTCCCAACCCGGCAGTCAGTAAGAACAGCAAAAGTAAATAGACCGGCACCAGGAGCAGATACACACTGGCACCCACATTCATGAATACCAACGCTACGGCCAGGAGTACTGCGGCAACGAGAAAATCAACCATCTGCGAAAGGGTAGCAGAAAGGGGGCAGATTTCCCGCGGAAAATATATCTTAGTTACGAGATTGCTGTTGGCAATCAAGCTCTGCGAAGAAAACCGAATCGACGATACAAAAAACGCCCACGGAACGGATTTGATCGCCACGGTGGCTATCTGCGATGTTTCGAACGGCTTCTGCGCCATCATGGCAAACGCCAGTTTGACCAGTACGCCTGCAAACACGATAATGACCGGCATCAGGAACGCCCACAGGAGTCCCATGATCGACTGCTTGTATTTGATCTGAATCTGCCGCAGGGTGAACATGTACAGCAGTTCACGGTAACGGTAAAGTTCGCGGATAGTCTCTAGCATGCTTTCCTTAGCTATTCCCGTTCTGTTTACGGGAGAGTCGCGCCAACAGGCGGTCCCAGCTCTGTTTGGGGTTAAAGATAATATCGGCCGCCGCACCAAAGGCTTCCACCCACAGCAACCCCTTCCCAAGGGTCAAGCCGGCCGCCTCGAAGCCTTTCTTCTGGTAGTCCCAGAACTCTTTGGGTCGACCCCGAAGTTTGGCGTACCCAAGAAACTTGATGTATGATCGCCACAATGCGTCAAAACTGCTATTGAATTCTTCTTCGGTCAATAGGCTCTTGCCATGTTTGCGAAGCATAATGATCCGGTGAAGCGGCCAGGGATTGTACTGGAGAAGCTTGTTGGAGATGGACGGATTGTCTTCCCGTACGTACACCAGAAGCTGATGGACAAAGCCAAGCTTGCGCCCCGGCAGTATCTCGTAGCACACCTCGAGATCATCCAACAGGCTCACTTCGTCAAAAAACGTATGCCGTTCCCGCACCAGATCGGCGCGATAGAGAAGATTGGTGGGTGTCCCCAGAACTGAGATTCCTTCGAGCAGGTGAAGCCTGAGCGCTTCGATTCCAGGTGTGACAATGCTCGGATATCGCAATCCCTGGCAGCCGATATAGACTCCTCGAAGAGAATACGTGCTGACAATGGCGATTTCGGGATCAGACGCAGCTACTGCCACCATCCGATCCAGGCACTCCGGAAACATCCAGTCATCGGCCTGCACCATCTTGATGTACTCGGCCTTTGGCGATACCTGGCGGAGCGCGTTATTGTAGTTAGGCACCTGATCCAGGAATGTCTCATTGGTTGAAAGCCGGATCCGCGAGTCGAGCGCGGCGTACTTTTGAGCAATCTCCAGCGAGCCATCAGTGCTCTTGTTATTGGCCAACACGTATTCCCAATTTTGATACGTCTGGGCCAGCACACTTTTGATACATTCCTCGAGATATGGCGCCGTGTTGTAAAACGGAGTGACGACACTGACGAACGGCTGCTTTGGGTCACTCATCTCAACTCTTCCTCGTTTCGACCGCTACTCGCGGTCCCAACACCGTGTCGAACTGGCGATCCAGGTTTTCCTTGGCCGCCCGCACGCGGGTCTTTAGCTGATCCCGCACTTCCATTCGGTTCTTCGCCAATTGTGCGAACAGATCCTTGAGGGCTGGACCTTCGATTCTTTCAATTTCGCGGCAGTATTGTGACAAGCCGAGGTCATTCATGAGCGCATTCACTTTCCTGTCGTAAGAGAGCGCAAGCGTCGGGCGCTCCATAACACAGGAGAGAAGGACACCGTGCAATCGGCTGGCCACCACGACATCGGCATCGGCAAATAACGTCAATAATTCTTTTACCGTCTTCACTCGGGGCGTTAAGACTTTGTCGCAAGCAGGTGAGCCCTGCAATGCCTTCTTCAGATCGGTAATAGTTCGCTCATCTGCGCCATCAGAGGCAAACAGTGAGACCTTGTGTCCCTGTGCGGTAATGGTATTGACTAAGCCCGCAAGCAGCGAGATGTATCGATCGTATGCCTGCTTGTCTTTGTCCGGCCAGAAACGGGGATCAAGATACGACATTGGGCTTAGTGCGACATGGAGACTCATGCCCCCCTTGCCGGATGTGTCCAGGTATCCGCTGACATCAAGCCCGAATGCAAGGTCAGGACCTATTGTATCATCCCGAGTCAGCTGAGGTGCGCCCGCCAGGTCGCGGGAGCCGCCATCGCGGAAGGAACGAAACGACGCCTTTCCCAGCGCCCGTTTAACAAAGAACTTACTCAGCCAATTTTGTAGCGTCCCGGTTCCAACTCCCATGATGACGAATTGCTTGTTTACGCGAGTAGCCAGCCAACCCCACTTGCACAGCACGTAGGGATGTCCCCAGCTTCCGCCCCAATAGTCGTCCAGCTGGCCGCCGCCGGACACTAATACCATGTCCACCTGCTCGATCATTCTCATTGCATAACGGATATGAATCAGCTCCTGCTTGATCGGATAAAGCGGACGACGAATTGGTTGAGTCAGACGACGAAGGAGCCCCATTGGTGGCTGAGCATTGTCCCCCCACCCCGAAGAATTCGTTTCGGAAGGGATTTGAATTGGGACACTGCTACTAACGTCGTCAAAGACGGAATCGAACATTTCAGGAAATCTGTCGGCATCAGGTATTCCATATCCCAGACTGTCAATCGCCCGCAGAGTGACCGCCCGGATACCATGTCGGGCCAGCGTGTCTTTGGGACTCAAGGTAATACCGACAATCCGCGCGGTCGGAATACGCAGCCGGATCTGGCCGATCACCGCGTCCTGGATGGCGGCGTCCCCAAGATTGCCGTGGCCACAAGGGCTCAGGAGGGCGACTGTCATCTCCCGGTTGCTGTTCATCCTGTAGTCTCGAAACTCTCTTTTTGGGTAGCGGAGACTGAATCCATATAGGACTAACATCGGCCATTTGCCGCCGATCTGCAACCTTAGAACTACAAGCAGGTTAGATGGTCTGTTCGGAGAGAGAAAGTAGGAAAAAAAGGCTATCTCAACCGGGCATGGATGAGAATTGATTGCCCCAGCCCGAGTTGTTCGCGAATTCGCGTGAACCACCGATCTAGGCCGGCCCGCTGTGCCAGGTCTTCGAGCCTGTAGGAATTGAGAAAGCGAAGAATACCAAGGTGACCAGCCGGGAGGATCGTAAACGACTTTTCGATTTGAAAGTGCCGCTTGAGGAGTCGCTTGAGGTGGCTGCGATCGAGCCAGTTGCGTATCTGTCCGGGAGGAGGAGTCGGAAGGTCTTCCCGTCGTTCAAAAACGAACTTGTTTTGACAGGAGAGAATGAGGTGCCCGCCGGGCTTCATGGCGGCCACGAGATGGGAGACGAAGAGTTCATGGTTCGGGACGTTACCGATAGTTTCCAGGGCAATGACGATATCAAATTGACTTTTCAGGTCGTCCATGGTAGTAAAATCGCCGGCAAAAAACTCAACTGTCGGAATTTTTACCCGTGCCCGTTCAATGGCCTCGTCGGCAATATCAACCCCGGTTACTTGGCCGAATTGTGCTAACTGTGCAGCCAACCAGCCGTTGGCACAGCCAACCTCGAGAATGCGCGGCCGATCCAAGGAGAGCGAGTCTATTATGGCAATAGCTTCCTGCCCACGCCGCAACGAAGGTCCGTCCGGCTTGTGCTTTTCGAGATACTCTTCAATCCATCGGTTCCAGAATGACCGAAGATTGTCATCCGAGTGAGACATGAGATTCCGCGACGACGTTATATAGACAGCTGCAATTATCTGAGGCAGTCGGACGTAAATATAGACTACTAAATATATCCTGATTGTTCTGATATGCAAGCCCAAAGAGTGGCACATCTCGGCTCCTGGCGCCATTTTGTGCCCATCTTCAAGCAGTCATTCTGCTGTAAGCGAAGCCGGCCCAGGCAGAGAATTGGCAGAAGAGCTATCCCGAGTACTAGGAGGAGTTGTTCCGGGCGACTCAGGGGATTTCAATTTGGACCACGGACGACCCTTGAGTTTTCCGATGGAGCGGAACATCGTCACTAACACCTTGTTGTACAGTTGATTAGGTTGCAAAGTGGGTAGCCGCCCGCGTTCCCGGAGTTCCGTTGCCCCGAGGTCCCACCAAAATCGCACCGAGCGGCTGATTATTTCGGTGCTTCGGCCGCAGGGGATTCAAAATCCTGCCGATATATTTCAGGTACTCGTGATGGGCCGTTAAACTATATCGGCCAATTAGATAGCGTGGATTGACGGTGGCGCGCCCGGGAGCCATTTCGCAACCCGATCTGATTCTTTGGGCCATTGACCATTTTGCTTGGTTTCGACTGCCTGCGCCCCTAGACTGGGAACGGTTGGGAACCCCCAAAATGGACTGAACACTAATAGAGGAACAGCGACGTATGAACACCTTTTTCTTCGACGCCAACGTCAGTGATGACATCCGCCGCCAACAGCTGTACAACGGCCAGATTTTCGTGTATTCCCCGCGGCCGTCGACCATCGCGCTCTGCGATTTCGCACGCACCATGATCGAGGATGTGTTCCGCCCACTCGATCCCAAAACCGCCCAGTTCGAACTCCCGGTTGAGAAGTATGCCGCTATTCTGGCCGACTTCAAACCGAAGTTCATCCATCATCCGGAATCAAAGCGATTGCTGCAGGCCGTCATGAAAGACCTGGGATGCAATCTGGAGCAGGTGTACTTCGATGTTCCACGCATTCGCACGTCGACATCGGACAACTACCTCACCACCGGTATTGCTTATGCGTTTCATCCGCATCGGGATACCTGGTATTCCGCACCTCAGTTCCAGATCAATTGGTGGCTGCCGGTCTATGAAATTCAGCCGGAAAACTGCCTGGCATTTCATCCCAAGTACTGGTACACACCGCTGAAGAACGGCTCAAAGGTGTACAACTACGCTGAGTGGAACAAGACCAGCCGACAGAATGCGGCCCAGCATATCAAGACCGATACCCGTATACAGCCCAAGCCGGAAGAGCCGGTGGAACTGGACCCGCAGCTTCGCCCGATCTGTCCTCCCGGCGGACTCATTTTGTTTTCGGCTGCACATTTGCATTCATCCGTTCCCAATAACTCCGGCTACACCCGTGTCAGTATTGACTTTCGGACAGTTCATCTCGGCGATGCCGAGAAGGGGATTGGCGCTCCGAATATCGATTCTCAGTGTACCGGCACCACCATGGGTGACTATCTCCGGGGATCCGATCTCTCTCATTTGCCGGAGGAAATCATCCGCAAGTACGATACGCCGCCGCACCCAACGGCAGGCTGACCAACGATCACCGGGCAAACTACGAGGTTTCAGAACGTGAAACGTGCGATCGACCACAATAATGCGATGCCACACTCCCGCCAGGAGCAGGCGTCACCGCACACCCAAGTGTTGCAACAGCGTCTTCATGCGCTCATTCCCGGAGGTGCACATACCTATGCCAAAGGGGATGATCAGTATCCCGCTAACGCGCCCGCCTGCATAGTCCGCGGTCAGGGATGCCATGTATGGGATCCCGATGGTCGTGAGTTTATTGAATATGGGATGGGGCTGCGGGCAGTAACTCTGGGACACGCATATCCGTCGGTCGTCGAAGCAGCCTATCGACAGATGAAGCTGGGAGAAAACTACACACGACCCGGTATCATGGAATTGACCTGCGCGGAGAAGTTTCTCGAATGCATTCCCAATGCCGAGATGGTTAAGTTCTGCAAGAACGGGTCCGATGCCACCAGCGCGGCAGTGAAATTGTCGCGGGCATATACCGGGAGAAACCTGGTAGCTATTTGTAAGGACCAGCCGTTCTTTTCGATTGATGACTGGTTTATCGGATCAACGGCCATGAATGCCGGCATACCTCAGGCGATTCGAGACCTTACAGTTGGATTTCATTTCAATGACATTGAATCAGTCAAGACGCTGTTTGCCAAATATCCCAACCAGATCGCCTGTCTGATTCTGGAAGCTGAGACATCGATTGCTCCAAAGGGAGAATTTCTCGTCCAGCTGCAGGATCTCTGTCGCGCCCACGGGGTGGTATTCATACTCGACGAAATGATTACCGGATTTCGCTGGCACCTGTCAGGCGCACAGCATGTTTACGGGCTCAAGCCTGATCTGTGCACGTTCGGTAAGGGGCTCGGTAACGGATTCGCCGTTTCCGCACTTGCCGGACGGAGCGACATAATGCAGCGGGGCGGTATCCACCACGACAAGGAGCGGGTCTTCCTCCTGTCGACGACTCATGGCGCGGAACAGCACGCGCTGGCCGCGGCAGTGGAAATCATGCGAATATACAAGGAAGAAAAGGTCACTGACTATCTCCACCAGCAAGGTGAGAAACTCCGGACCGGATTGAACAAAGTAATCGACGAGATTAAACTGAACGGCTGTTTTGAGATTCTCGGTCGTAATTGCAATCTTGTCTTCGCAACCCGCGATCCGAACAAGCAGCCGTCGCAGCCGTATCGTACCCTGTTTATGCAGGAAATGGTGAAGCGCGGATTTCTCACTCCCTCGCTGGTTATAAGTTTCTCCCATGGAGATGACGAAATTGCCCGCACGATCACGGCGGTCGGAGAGTCACTGGTTGTGTATAAGAAAGCTCTGGAAGAGGGCTATGAAAAATATCTGATCGGCCAATCCGTAAAGCCGGTCATGCGTCCGTATTGCTAAGGAAGGTACGTTTATGAAAGTTGTGCTGTTTTGCGGAGGACTCGGAACACGACTTCGGGAATATTCCGACACCATACCGAAACCGATGGTTACGATCGGCTACCGGCCGATCATCTGGCATGTGATGAAATACTACGCCCAATACGGGGTGAAGGATTTTGTGCTGTGTCTCGGTTATCGTGGTGACCTGATCAAGGAGTATTTCCTCAAGTACGACGAGTGCCTGTCCAACGACTTTACGCTGTCCAAGGGTGGCAAGGATGTCACTCTCCACGGCAGTGACATCCAGGATTGGAACATCACCTTCGTCGAAACCGGGGCCCGCTCCAATATCGGCGACCGCCTGATGGCGGCGAAGAAGTATGTTGAGAACGAGGATGTCTTTCTCGCCAACTACGCTGACGGGCTCACCGATGCGCCGCTTGACCAGATGCTGGCGTTCTTCCACAAGCACAACAAGATCGGCAGCATGCTCCTGGTCCAGCCGAGCCAGAGTTTCCATGTCGTGGAGATGGGAGACGATGACTATGTAAAAGACATGCATCATATCAGCCGCTCGGGTCTCTGGATTAACGGCGGCTACTTCATTCTACGAAAAGAGATATTTGACTATATGAAACCGGGCGAAGATCTGGTTTCCGAGCCGCTCGGTCGGCTCATTGAAAAGAAGCAACTGGTCGGCTACTGCCACAAGGGGTTCTGGGCCTGCATGGATACATTCAAGGACAAACAGATGTTTGATGATCTGTATTCGCGCGGCGACACACCCTGGGCACGAATGAACCACCAGAGCAAATAGGGATTTGCCATGAAGCAACTGTCACTGGGGCTGGGGACAAAGACTCCCGAGCAGATACTCGTAATCGGCGCACACAGCGATGATATTGAAATCGGCTGCGGCGGTACCATTCTGCGCCTGGTTCGGGACTATCCGGCCAGCACTATCCATTGGGTGGTGTTGAGCGCTAAAGGAGAGCGGGAGAGCGAAGCTCGTCAGAGCGCCGGCCAGTTCCTGGCTGGAGCCGCCCGTTCCGACGTCCAGTGCCGGGAGTTCCGGGATGGTTTCTTTCCCTACTCCGGTGGCGAGATCAAGGATGTTTTTGAACAGCTCAAAAATACGCTGACACCAGATGTCATCTTCACTCATTACCATGCGGACGCCCACCAGGATCACCGGATTGTCAACGAGTTGACCTGGAATACCTGGCGGGATCATTTGATTCTGGAATATGAGATCCCGAAATATGACGGCGATTTCGGGAATCCGAATCTCTTTGTCGAAGTGGATGATGAGTTGGCGCGCCGGAAGGTGACAATTCTGCAGAACAGTTTTGTCTCCCAGCGGACCAAACGGTGGTTTACGGATGACACGTTTCTTGGACTGATGCGGGTTCGCGCTGTCCAGGCAGGTGTCCAGAGCCGGTATGTCGAAGCTTTCTATATCCGCAAGGCGGTGGCAAGATTCTGAGCCGGGGCAAAGCGATTCGTGTCAGACCAGTGCCGGGAGAAGTGGTGATCGTGCTATGAAGACAGTGCTGATCGTTGCGTATGACTTTCCTCCGCGCAGTACCAGCGGCGTGTACCGACCGCTTAAATTTGCGAAGTACCTGCCCGAATTCGGCTGGCGCCCGGTTATTTTGACGGTGTCCAACTATCCCCATGATATTATCGACGAGACACTTGTTGCCGAACTCCCCGAGTGCGCGGCGGTGTATCGAGCGCACTCTATCGAGCCAAAACGATGGGAAGAAGCACTCTTCCACAACTTGTATCGCAAGCCCGCAGCCGAGAAACCTCTCCCGGCTGCGACTACCGACGTGTCCGCAGCCACCTCCGAAGATACCAATGAGCATCGCGGCTTCTCGCTCAAGGGCACGATTAAGAAGCTGGTCTTCTCTCCATTGAGCCATTTCTCTCACGACTATTTGTACACGCCGGATGAACATGTCGGCTGGGTGCCGATGGCGGTAGCGAAAGGACTCCAGGCGATAAGGAGTGAGCAGATCGATGCGATCATAACGACCTCTCCACCCGAGACCAACCACCTGGTGGGGCTCTGGCTCAAGCGATTAACCGGCAAACCCTGGATCGCAGACTTCCGAGATCCCTGGTCCGACAACTTCATGAAGAAGTCCCGCCCGAAAGCGCGCGTCAATCTCGAGCGGCGTATGGAACGCAAAGTGCTGAGGAAAGCTGATATCATCCTTCATGTCGGCGAACGGATGGCGCAGCTTTCTCAGTCGTCGTTCCCTGAATTTGAAAAGTCCAAACATGCCAGTATTACCAACGGATACGACGAGTCGGATTACCGTGATTTTGACGCAGCCCGGATCTATCGCGACCACCAGGCGCCGCATCTAAGCATTCTCAATGTCGGAACGGTGTATGAAGATTCAGCCATGATGCCGCTGCTGACCGCGTATCAAAACCTGGTCTCCAAGCCGGAATTCGCTCACAAGATGAAGCTTACGTTTATCGGCAAGATGCTGGATGAACATACGGAGGCGGTTTCGGTCCCTCAGCTCAAGGACCATGTCAGCCTCACCGGCTTTATTCCTCATCACGATGCACTTCATACGATGATGGCATCAGATGTCATTCTCCTCATGCCGGCCAAAGGGGATGTGAACACCAACGACAAAATTATCCCCGGCAAGCTGTTTGAACTTCTTCGGGCGGGCCGACCCATACTCATGCTGGGATGGGAAGGAGAGAGCGCCGACATGGTTCGTCGAAGCGGAACCGGGATTTTCGTTCCGGCGGAGGATACCGGCAAGATTGAAGAGGCATTGCGAGAGCTCGTTCGAAGAAAACAGACAGGTCAATTGCAGACGGAACCGAATTGGAGCTATATTCGTCAGTACGATAGAAAAGTCCTGACCGGTCGGTTGGCACAGCTATTAGACTCTCTGACAAACGGGCAAGGAACACAGGTTAAGCAGGATCGGGCCGGACAAAAGGTGACAGTCAGTTGATCGCATGATAGGGCCAGTCGTATAAGTAGCCAACGTGGCAGATGACTCACAACTGACTGACAGATTGCAGATAATGAACACGCGCAAGGAAATACAATTAGTTACCCCGCAGGTGCTGGGGTATATCGCCCTGATTGGCACATCAGTGATCCTGGCTGTGGCCGGCCTGGCAACTGACTTTCTATTTCCAATAGCGGCAATTATCGCCCTGGTGTTTGGCATCTGGGTAGTCAAACGACCGTTCACTGGTTTCTTGATGTATGTAATGATGGTGTACCTTCGCCCGGCAGACCTGGTCCCGGCTCTGGCCACAGCGAAAGTTCAGTTCATTCTTCTGGGACTGCTCATCGCGCTGTGGATATTTGATCAGTTCATTATTCGCAAAGAGAAGTTCTTCATCGAACCAATCGATACAGCCATTATGGCGTTTTTCGTCGTCATGTGCCTCTCGGTTGGAACATCGGTCTTCATCAGCCACTCGATGAACTACATCGGCGACTTCTTCCGCTTTCTCATCTTCTGGCTGCTCGCCTCCCAGATTCTCCGGACGGAACGTCATGTCAAACTATTTACCTGGATGGTGATAGGGTGTGTCGCATTTGTTGCGTTCGTTCAGATCTGGACTTATCTCACGATCGGTCTCAATCGAACGACCGGACTTGGCGGGTACGGCATCCATATTGGTCCGCTGAACCTCGACACATCCAGTCCCATCAACTATGGTGTTGAGGAAAACGTGCATGGTGTGGGCGGCTATTCCGCCGGTTTCCTGGCGAATGCCTCGGAGCTTGGATTGGCCGTTCTGGCGATGCTCCCCTTTATTTACTACCTGCTGCCGACACTCAAGCAGGGGTGGAACAGGGCCGGAGCAATTGGCCTGTTGCTGATGTACTTCGTCTCAATCGTCGTCTGCGGTGCGCGCGGAGCTTTTGTGGGCACGCTGGTGGTGTTGATGGTCATATTCTGGCGGAGTTCGCGCAAGGCGCTCATTGCGCTGTGCGTACTCGGTGTTACGGTCATAACCATACCGATGTTGCCTGCGCAGTACATTGATCGTATTGCCTCAACTTCGAAGTTCGAGGAAGACGAGTCGGCCAATATCAGGCTTACGCTATGGACGGCCGGGCTGCACATGATAATGGATCGGCCGATTATCGGCGTGGGCGTGGGATGTTTTTCCCAGGCCTATGGCATGAAATATCGCCCGCCCGACCAGCCTCCACAGTGGTGGGAGCCGCACAACATCTTCGTCCAGGTGACCTCCGAACTCGGTTTCATCGGCCTTGCTGTCTTTCTCTGGCTACTCTTTCTGACTTTTCGGGAGAACAGACGATCGCGCGAGAAACTGGTGGCCCACGGCGAGGCCGACTCGTTTTTCTACAACCTGACGCACGGAATCGATGTTGGCCTGATCGGCTACCTTGTGTCCGGCTGCTTCATCACGAGCCTCTATTATCCGCATCCCTACCTGATGGCCCTGCTGGCACGCAGTGTCAGTGTGATTATCAGAAAGCGGTATGCCGACGCCGAAAAGGCTGAACAAGCACAAGTGCCGACGGCTGTTCCGTTGGAGGGACAAATCTGAATTCGAAATGAGACATATGGAACAATCTACAGATAGACAATTTTCCGGTAATCACGGCGGCTCCGAATCCGGTCCGATCACTGTGCGACCATACTCCGGCTCTGGCAAGGAGTGGGACGCCTACGTTAACAACAATCCGGACGCTACCCTCTATCACCTGCATTCATGGCGCCATGTGCTGAGCGAATCGCTCGGGCATGAATCCACATATCTGGCTGCGTATCAGGGTGAGCGGATAGTCGGTATCGCGCCGCTCGTTCTTGTGAAGAGTCGGATCTTTGGCGTGTCACTTTCATCAATGCCCTTTCTCAATTACGGCGGAGTATGCGCTAATACGCCTGAAGCCCAGTTAGCCCTCTACACCGCAGCCATTGATCTGGCCAAGGGACATCAGGCGAACTATCTCGAGTTTCGGAACGTGCGCCAACCAGCGGATTCACATCCGATCAAGCTTGAAAAGGCGACTTACATCCTTCCCCTGGCCGCCACCGAGGAAGAGACGTTTGCCGCCTTTCGTAAAGCGACTAGAAACCGTATCCGCAAAGTCGACGAGCATAAACTGGAAATGACGCGGGGCCGGGACATTGTCAATGAATTCTATCGCGGCTTTGCCATTGCGATGAAAGAGCACGGTACGCCAGTTCTGCCGAAGAGCTTTTTCGAAGCTGTTCGGAAACACTTTGGCAATATGGTCTGCTTCTATGTTGCATCCAAGGACGGTGATCCCGCCGGAGTCAAGCTGACGATCACATGGCGAGACACCATGTTCCATATTTGGGGCGGATATCCCTCCAAGCACAAGACACGACTGGCCAACTACTTGGTCTCGTGGGAAGCAACGCGCGACGCCATAAAGGCTGGACTAAAGCAGTGCGACTTTGGCCGCTCAACCAAAGAATCCGGACCGGCGGACTTCAAGCGACATTTCGGATGCCAGGAATTCCAGCTCTACTGGGAGTACCCGTACCTGGCGACCGGATCTCTGCCGTCGCTCAACCCGTCCAACAAGAAGTACCAAATGGCTATCGCCGTTTGGAGCAGACTTCCGCTCCCCATAACCACTTTGCTCGGGCCGAGACTGTCCCGATTTATTCCATGACAGGTTATCGGGAGAACTAACGATGGGATGGCCACGTCAATTATCGCCGGCAGGTACGCGAATCACATTTGGTGATCTTTGCGCAACCCTTTTCGCCTCGATATTCTTGCCCAACCAATACCGCAAGTTGCGGAACGAGGTATCTTCCCATTTCGGAGCACGGCATGTCTATTTGACCGGTTCCGGTCGTGGGGCGCTGACCGTGATATTGACCTCCTTGGCGAACGAAGACAAGCGCAGGGAAGTGATAATCCCGGCGTATACCTGTTTTTCAGTTCCATCGGCTGTCAAGGCTGCCGGATACAAAGTTCGTCTGGTTGACCTTGATCGGAACGGCTATGACTATGATCTGGCCAAACTGGAACAGGCCATAGGTCCAACTACCCGCGCTATACTACTCGTCTATCCCTTTGGATTAGGATGCAACATCGAGGCGGTGCAGAATCTTGCACGATCGAAGGGTGTGCTGCTCATTGAAGATGTAGCCCAGTCTATGGGGCTCCAATGCAGGGGAAAGTGCGCTGGGATGCATGGTGATTTCGGCTTTTTCAGTCTGAGTAAGGGAAAGGCAATTACATCTATCAGGGGCGGCATTATCATCACGAATGACGATGCGCATGCCGCGCTATTGGGGAAGACGGTCGAGGCGCTGCCGTCACCCGGCATCCTTGCCAACCTCAAGCTTATGATTGAAGTGAAGGTGATTTGGCTGTTTCTTCGCCCAACGCTCTTTTGGTTGATCGGGGCGCTGCCATTCATTAGACTCGGTGAGACACATTATGATCCCACCATGCGTCCAACACAGATGCATCGCACGGCCGCCGTTCTATGCAGGCGCATGTTGGCCAGGTTGGATCAAACAAACCGGGAACGAGCAGCTGCGGCCAGGAATATTCTGTCTCAATTACAGACCTCGGAGGCAACCATGCCGATGACGGGAATCAGTCCGGAACATTCGACCTTCCTGCGTCTGCCGATACTGTGTTCTAATGAAGAATTGCGAGATCATCTGTTTGCCACGCTGCAGAAGTGCGGAGCCAGCCGAATGTACAATAGTACTCTTGCCGTCATTCAGGATAGAGAGCTTTTTGCCGGATCCCAGCCGGATGAAAGCAGTTATCCCAATGCGGTGCGTGTGGCACGATGTCTCGTCACGCTGCCGACTCATGCCTATGTCACGTCCCGGGATCGTTCGGAAATAGTGCAGGCACTAAAGAGCACTCAATCTGCAGTGGGGAGCCGCACCAATGGCTAAGATCCGGGTCATGCAATTGATTGAGGATGTCGGCGCTCCGGGAGGCGCGGAAAAAGTCGTCTATGACCTCGCTGCCGGTCTGGACCAGTCGCAATTCGAAACGGTAGTTGCCGTTGTCCAGGAAGGAGTACTGGTTCCGTACTATCGGCCAATCGGCGTTCCGATAGAAGTTATCAGCGGCGGAGGCATGCGATTTGCCACCATGTGGGCGCTGCGCAAAGCGATCGTCTCGCACCGAATCGATCTCGTCCACAGCCATCTGATGAAGATGAACACCTACAACGGTCTGTCCTCTTTGGTTGCGCGATGTCGCAGAGTGGTTTCGATCCATGGTCTGCTTCCGCACGAAGTTACTCCCGCTGCTCGATTTTACGGGCGGTTTGCCTCGATCATGACCAACCGCACAGTCGTTGTGTCTGATTCTCTCGCAAAGGCCGTCACCGCAACTTATAAGGTCAATCCTGCTAAACTTGTGATCATTCCAAACGGATTCGACTCGTCGCGTATAGACAAGCGTTCGGATGAGGCCACAATCAGAGCCTTCCGGGAGAAGTACCAACTTCGCGAGGGGACTCCTACGGCGGTCGCGATCGGCAATATTCGCGACGTAAAGGGATATGAGTTTCTTCTTCGGGCTACGGCGGAGGTTACGAAGCACCTGCCGAACTTCCGCGTGCTCATCGCCGGATATGACCGACTTGTCCCGGAGCTCGGTCTGGACCGATTGATGCGCGAACTGAAAGTCGAGGACTCGGTTACCTTTCTGGGACATTTCCCGGATATTGCGACCCTGCTCTCGGTAGCCAATCTCTATGTTTGCTCTTCCGTACACGAAGGATTCTCGATCACTACGATAGAAGCTATGTCGTTCGGATTACCGGTTGTGGTGACCGATTGTGGTGGCCCTGGAGAAATTGTAGACCACGGCAAAGCGGGTGTCCTCGTCCCGGCCGGCAATGGTACCGCCCTTGCCGAGGGGATGCTCAAAGTCCTGAAGGACCTGGATCTTTCGAGACGACTCGTGGAAGTCGGCAGGAAACGCGCCATTGAGGAGTATTCTATGTCGAGATTCCTGAAACGACACGAAGATCTCTATCACCGACTCGTGACCAAGTAGCATTTCATGTCCACGCCTATTCTTCACATTCGGTCCGGCTTTCTGGTCGGCGGCCCAGAGAAGCTGATCTTATCCGGAATAACCGGTATGGATTCCGCGCACTTTCGGTTCACGCTGGCGTCGTTTGTCCTGCCGAACAAGGAAAATCAATTCTTGAATTTTGCCGCTAAGCAGGGTATTCCCACCCGCCCGATTACAATTTCCGGATCATTCGATTATGCCGCGGTTGGCAAAGTGAAATCGCTGATCGCCGAACTCCGCCCCCGATTAATCGTATCACACGATTACCGTGCCCTGGCCATAACCCTGCTGGCACGGCGCAAGAGCACGCTACCTATAGTCGCGGTTGCCCACGGCTGGACGTCGCAGTCATTCAAAGTTCGGCTGTATGAATACATTGAGGGGAAACTGCTGAAGCACGTCGAAGGAGTAGCCGCTGTTTCAAAACCAAAATTTGCAGAGCTGTCGCGTCTCGGCATCGCCTCTGATCGGCTGCGCCTTATAGAAAATGGTGTCATAGTTCCTCCTGCATCGAAATTGACGCGAAGTCCGGAATTGAAAATTGATCTTGGCTTTGAAGTCGAATCAGTTCTCATTGGTTCCGTCGGTCGGTTGAGCGTCGAGAAGGGACACCGTATTCTGATTCAGGCAGCTGCCCTATTGCAGAGCCGGTTCCCGCGCGCCCGGTACGTCCTTGTTGGCGACGGTCCATTGCGCGAAGAGTTGAAATTACTTGCTGTCGAGCTTGGCGTGGACAAGATTGTGCAGTTCGCAGGATGGCGGTCTGATATGGAAGCCGTCTATCGCGGCCTGGACATCTTTGCGCTGCCGTCGTTTACCGAAGGTCTGCCCATGGCACTGCTTGAAGCAATGGCTTACGGCGTACCATCGGTGACCACACGGGTTGGTGGATGCCCTGATGTGATCGCGAATGATCAGATGGGGCGTCTCTGTGCTACCGGCGACCCTTCGGCATTGGCCGAAGCATTGGCACCGCTCGTTGAAGATGCCGCACTGAGAACAAGTATGGCAGAAGCCGGGTACACCCGTGTTTCTGAACACTATAGCATATCGAGATATGTAAGGGAGTTTGCCGAATTGTACGACCAAGTCATTAAGGCTGCAGACCGATGAAAGTACTGTTCTTGACCGGCGATGTCCCGTGGCCGACCGACACCGGCGCCCGCATCCGAACCTTCAATTTGATCAAACACTCCCAGGGTGCTGCCGAAGTTACGCTATTGACCATGGCTCAGGACACGAGCTATGCGGAACGAAGTGCGCAGATGAAAGAGCATTGCGCGGAAGTTCTCTATGTACAGCGAACGCCAATGTCGCGCCTGGGCATGGTAACCGGCCTCATCAAGAGTCTGTGGTCACCGCGGCCGTTTATTTCCGACAAGCACCAGTTCGGACCTTACGTCCAGAAGATCGCGGAGCTTTGCTATAGCGGTCAATACGACGTCGTCCATTGCGATTCCATTTCGCTCGCGGCTGCCGTCCCCGCCGACTGCCCAATTCCCACACTCTTGACCGAACATAACATGGAAGCCGTCATCTGGGAACGGTACTACGAAGAAGAAAAGAACCCGCTTAAACGGAAATACATCCACGAGCAATACAAGAAGGTCGCTCGATTCGAAGGGGAAATGTGCCGCAAGTTTGACATTGTCGCCGCCGTTTCCGAGGACGACCGCCTGCGTCTCGCCCAGAGCTACAAAGTCCACAATGTAGTGGTGGTCCCCAACGGGGTCGATACCGACTACTTCCATCCCATTCCCAGCGAGACCATTCCCAATAGTATGGTATTTACTGGCTCGATGGACTGGCGCCCTAACCAGGACGCTATAGGATACTTCGTCGATGCCATCTGGCCACTCATACTTCAAAAGTGCCCCAGCGCTCATGCCTGGATAGTCGGGCGGCGCCCGTCGGACAAGTTGATTTCGATCGGAAAGACGGAACAGGGGATAACAGTTACCGGAAGAGTTGATGACGTGCGCGCATATAGTGCGCCTGCCGCAGTATATATCGTTCCGCTTCGGATTGGGGGAGGAAGTCGGTTGAAGATCCTGGAGGCGCTGGCAATGCAGAAAGCGGTCATTTCCACGACCATCGGTGCCGAGGGTCTCGACGTTCGCAACGGTGAGGATATTGTCCTGGCCGACACGCCTGAGGAGTTTGCCGCGCGCGTACTTGAGTTGTTTGACCGTCCGGCATTTCGAGCCCGTCTCGGTGAAGTTGGGCGGACGCTCGTACTGGAAAAATACGACTGGCGCAAAGTAGCCAAGACGCAGATCGCTGCCTGGGAACAGGCCATCGCAGTGAGGCGAGAAAAAGTCAAAGCCGAAGGAACGCAGGGTGCTTGAGTTGCTCTTTGTCCTGGGTGTCGGGTTAATTCTCTACACGTATATTGGATATCCCGTTCTTCTCAAACTGATGCCGCGAGCCGAGGCCCCTGAAACGACCGGGTCGTTCACCCCGGCCGTTACTATCATCATCGCAGCTTACAAAGGGGCGGCTTCGATAAAACAAAAGCTCGACAACACGTTTGATTGCGACTATCCGACAGATAAGATCGAAGTTATTGTAATCACCGATGGTTCCGATGACGGCACTGACAGTATTGTCGAGTCATATCCCGATACCAGAGTCACTCTCATCCGTCAGATTCCCCGGGCCGGCAAGACTGCCGCTCAAAAAAAAGGGGTAGATCGCGCCAAATACGAGATCCTGATCTTCACCGACCTCACTACGATGCTGGAAAAGCAGTCGATTCGGGAGTTGGTGACCAACCTTGAGGATCCCCGCATTGGGCTGGTATCAAGTCAGGATATCTGGGTTTCTCCCGATGGCTCGGTCACCGAATCTGCCCAGGGTGCCTATGTAAAATACGAAATGTGGCTTCGAGACTCCGAATCTGCCATCAGTTCAATTGTCTCGGCCAGCGGTTGTTTTTACGCTGTACGCAAAATGTTCTTTGAACCGATTCCGGATTACCTCATTGATGATACGGTCATTCCGCTGACTGTGGCCCAGAGGCACTTCCGCTGCATTCACTGGTCGAAAGCTCGCTCGTTTGTTCCGATGATACCCAGTGTCGGAAGGGAATTCTCTCGCCGCGCCCGCATGACATTAGGGGGAATCAACGCCCTCATGTACAAGCGGCAGCTGCTTAACCCGTTTACCTACGGGTTCTACAGCATCCAGCTCTGGAGCCACAAGATGCTTCGGTGGTTGGTGCCTTTTGCCATGATCGCCGCTCTGGTTGCCAACCTTTGTTTGGCTGCTCAGCACCCTATCGGTAAATGGGGGATTGTTGCGCTTGCCCAAATCGGCTTCTATTCGCTAGCCGTCGTAGGATTTGCGAAGCGCAATCAGTCTTCGAGCCCTAAAGTTCTCAGACTAATCTATTTCTTCGTATCGTCTAACCTGGCGCTGCTGTTGTCCTGGTATGAGTATTTTACTTCACCCAAGCAAACGACCTGGTCGGAATCGCGAGGATAGGGCCGCCATGACTGTACCGATACTCGTCTATCATTTCTTTGGTGAGTCCCGCCGCGTCCAAACCGGCATCAAGGAAGAAGACATCGCATTCATTACGCCCGTCAGTCTCTTCAGAGACCACCTCGCGTGGTTGACGGCACACGGCTTCCAAGCCGTCAGTTTTGAGATGATTCTCCAGGCGCGTCGCGGAGAGAGACAGCTGCCTGACCGACCGGTGGTGATAACCATTGACGACGGTCATCGCAGCGTCGCTGACCTTGCCGCGAAAGTCCTCCAGGAATTTCGCTTCCCGGCAGAGCTGTTTGTGATTCCCCAGTGGGTGGGAAATCCGGGTTACCTTCACTGGCAGGAACTCAGAGAACTGGGGACGGTGGATATTGCCGTTCAGTCACATGGACTGAGTCACCAGCTGCTCAATCGATTGTCAGAAACAGGTGTTGAACAGGAACTGGCCGAGTCAAAAAGGCAGATCGAAGACCATGTGGGTTTACCGGTGACAGCGCTTGCCGTACCCATGGGCGGGTATCCGGCCTCCATCCGTAAATTGGCCCTGGCCACCGGATATCGAGTAGTCTGCACGTCCTATTACGGACTCGCCGACCCTACCGCGGACCTCTACCGTCTCCCACGGATTATGATGCGAGATCCCTACGACTCAATTGAGAAGTTGGCTGCTTTAGTAGGTGGAGATTTGTCAGCTACGTTGCCACTCTACATGAGAAATGGGATCAAATCGTTGAAGAACCGGCTGATAGGTATTTCGTCCCTCGGGAAGTAATCAACTCCAGACAGTTCAATGCGTACTTTGCCCCGCATACATGTGCGCGGTCACGATTCAGAGCTGTAGAGATCGGGACTCATCAGTGAGAGGCAGAGTTGGCGATAGAGTGACTCATGAGCCTGCACAAATTTTTCCATTGAGAACTTGCCATAGGCCTTGGCTTTTCCGGATTCCCCCATGCGTCGGGCAAGATCACGATCATCCAGGATCCTGAGTGCCGCGGCAGCGATCGCCCCGGAATCGGCGACGGGTACAACCAGACCATCAACTCCGTTAGTCACAATTTCGGTCGGACCACCGCAATCACTGACCACAACCGGCAGACCTGAAGCCATTGCTTCCACAGTGGTGAGAGAGAAGCCTTCATGGAGAGATGAGCAGGCATAGAGATCGGATATGGCAAGAAGGAGAGCTATCTCCCTAAATTCACCCAGAAAGACGACCCTATCGCGAACGCCGAGATCATCGGCGAGTTTCGTCAGTCCAAGCTGCTCCCGAGCACTGCCCGGCTGAGACAGAAACTTACCGGAGTCGTCTCTAACAGCATCGTTGCCGGCGATGAGAAGCATAATATCTGGATGTGTCTTGGCGATGTGCGCCACGGCTTCGATCAAATAGCGATATCCCTTCACTTCGGCGACATTGCCGATCGCGCAGATGACGCGACGCCCCTTTGGGCACCCAACCGTTTTGCGAAACTCGTTGAGGCGGAGTTCGGACGGAGGAACGAGTCGCGTGGCGTCAAAGCCATTGTAAACTGTGACGATTTTATCAGGATCGACATGATAGGTCTTGATGTAGTGCTTTCCCAGCGACTCTGACACGACCACTGTTCTGGCGCTCAGCCAGCCGGCAAGTTTGGCGTACATTTTTGAGCGGAATGATGTTTCGTGCGCCAGCACACCGTGCACGGAACCGACACCCGGGCGCCCGCACCATCGCGACGCAACACCATTGAGGGTGTTCATCTTAATCAGGTGACTGTGAATGACATCAATTTTATTCTCCCTGATTATCCGGTTCAGCTCTCTGATCACCGCCCAGTTCAGTCGCCCTTGTTCATCAATCCTGTGCACTTTGGCACCGGTGCTGCGACAGAGCTCCGGAATAATCTTGGGTCCGACTACCGCCACATGAGGCTCAAACGACGTTCGATCCAGATTGGTCAGTATGTCGAGCACCAATTTTTCGGCGCCGCCAACGAGCCCAAAATCCTCTATGAGTTGGAGGACACGTATACGCGATGGCCCACGCCCCGCACCTGGAGCGGCGGCCAGCTGTCGCGGTTTTGGTGATTTAAGCGGTCCGAGCAACACGCGGTCTGATCGAAACCATGAATATTGTTCGATGAGATTGCGCGATGCAATCGGCATAAACCTGCCCAACCGAAACGGCGCATCGCCGGTCAGGGTAACCGGAAGATAGTTCTTCCTGCGGTCGACCGTGACCCCCAGACTGAATCCGACTTCCTGCGCCACTCTGATGACGTCATCGGAGTAGTTACCATTGGGGTATGAAACGAAATTCGGTGCCTTCCCAATCATCTGGGCCAGCGCATTCTGGGCGTCGGTCATCTCCCGACGCATACCGTCGGGCGAATAATTGGTCAGAATTGCGTGGTTGTGCGTGTGGTTGCCGATGTGGACATACGGTTCTGACGCAAATGCGCGCAGTTCGTCTGGGGTAAACGGCCGATCAACATCGGTGACCGGGTCAAACGACTTACTGCCAAATTTGGCAATCAGATAAGTTTCAACCTCATCGGTCGTCATGCTCTTGAGAATTCGTCCTTCAGCCACAATTGCGTCGCGCGTCGCGCCCGCCTTGAGCCGTTCTCGATACAATACGTCCCACCAGAAGGATTTGCTTTCCAAGACATGACGCGTGGAAATGAAGAAGACTGCCGGGACCTTGAATTCTCTGAGTACGGGGACCGCCAGGCTGTTATTGAAATATCCGTCGTCGAACGTGAGCAGGGCATACTTTGCGCCGGGTTCCAGTCCGGCCAGAATCTGTTCCGGGCTCACAAAAGTGTAGTTGTGATCGAGGAAGTACTCAATGAAGTCTCGGAAATCCTGAGTAGTCAGCCCCCCCATGGGGTCTACCGGCGCGTTCTCGCGCTCCTCAACCGAATTGAAGAGTCCATGCAACAGGAACGAAACAAGCGCATTCCGCTCCTCAAATACTTTGAGGTAGAGGCCAGAAAACGCCCGATAGGTCTGACCGGCCGCAGCCTTAAACTCCTGTTTCATTGTCGTCGTCATACTGTATTAGTGAATGTGAACCCTGAGTATAATCTGTTATCGGATGAATTCCAAAGTCTGTTAGCCGGCCTTGCCCTTGGTCGTGCCTCAGTACAGGGCATTTCCGGCTACACTTCCCGCGGCTCCAGGTATGCCAGGGGGATACCAAATGTCTTCTGGAAGCGTTCATATTCCGGGAGAACGGCATCCAGCTGGTTTCTGCGTAGGAACATGGGGTATGGCCGCCAGTGAAAGGGCTGCAAATCGGCTGTCCAGGGTTCACCGCGGCCAATCGACGAAGCTTTGACGACATCATTCAGCATGACCGAGCTCTCGTTGAACGACTTCCCGTTTTCAAGCATCCACTGTCGCGGGTGGTAGTCGCTGTGGTGGGCAATGAAATCGGTCAGATCCTCGGCCAGGTGATCGTCCCGGAGAAATCTGCCGGTCCGGCTGTTGATGAACGACCGGGACCCCACGTTGGCTCCTTCAATAAGGCCAACCGGAACATCTGCAAAAAGCGATTCGGCTACCGCAACGCAAGAGCCTTCCCCTTTGGACATGATGATACTCACCTTCGATGAGTGAATCGTCTTGATCATCTCGGCATCCGGGACTCTCTCCATAATCTGAATTCGATCGGCCACGCCGTACATTGTCGCCTCGCCCATCAAATCATCAGGAGTCCGGCCTTCGAGCCGTACTCCAATCAGCGCGACTCGGATCTTGGGGTCCATTTCACGAAGCGCTCTGAACAGAGCGAAATGGCGCTTGTAGCGGGCAAAATTGGACACCATAACGATGTCATATTTCTTGGCTTCGTCGCCATGCGGTGAGAAGGTCCTTGGGTTGACCCAGCTCGACGGCAGCAGCGGAATGGCAATTAGCCGTTCCGAAAGCTGTTCAAAGACGGGTGCATCCTCCAGGGAGCTCATGATGGTGTTCAGAGGTCCGGGCCACAACTTGATGGCGACCAGGAGGGGAAGATCGTGGGGTGGAGACCAGGAGGGGGCAATGATCAAATGATATTGACTGGCCAGCAAGTTGACGTCGGCGTGGCGAAGGAGGCGGAGCCAGTTGTCTTCGAATGCGACAAAGAGAACCCCTTTTTCACCTGAGGGTCCGGGTGCTTTGAGGATAATTGCCCGTTCGACTTTGGCCTCCCTTGATCCGGGGAAGTTCAGATTCCAATCGAATTTGGCTAAGTCCCACGAATCGATCCGTTCACGCAACTCCGATTCGAGCCGGTCGACCGACCGGCGCCCATGACCCAGCCGGGCCGCCAAAGTCAATCGCTTAATCGACTCAACTATGCCGGTCGGGTCAGATTTTGAAGAAACCTTGTCGACTGCTTCAAGCACGCGACTAAGCAAAACTCGGGAACTGGGGCTATATTTGGCGCGGTCCGCCAGTTCAAGCTTGGCTTTTTTCAACAAAGACATTTCAATAGATCCCGGGTTACGCTAACTGGAAACTGACTTGAAGAGTGCAGCAGAACTAGGCCTGTAATATACTAAAATGGACCTAGGAGCGCAATTATTATCAGTCGGCGAGATAGGCGTTCCACGTTAGCTGTGCAATTCGAGTACAGCCTGCCACGGGATCGCATTCTGATGGATCTCTCATCAAGTCGCGTCAGCGCTTGATCAGCCTTAGTTCAGGTTGGTCGACAAGGAGATAAGGCTAAATTGTCGAGAAATTTGGCCGAAAATGAACTTAGGTATCGACACGTCGATCCTGAGGAAACCGGACAAAATTCCCGGTCTATCTCTAACGCATTGGCTAGGAATCGGTTCAGTAAACGAGGCAATTTGGCAAATGCTGGTTTTTTCGGCCCGCAGCTTGTATAATGTAGTTGTACTGCGATGTTTCCCATCAATCGTGCAACTGAAGGAGTTTTTATGAATCGGTGGCGACGAATGTCACTACCCGTAACTGTTATGCTGCTCTTGACGTTGATAAGCGTACCTCTTATCAGCCAAGCCCAGAGCCCAGCCCCTAAATCCAAGCAGTTGCGTATTGGAATAATTGGCTCCGGCGACAACAATATCGATGCCCCGGCGCAGGGTCTGTCAACAGGCGCCTGGAAATGGGTTGCTGAACGGTACGGCTATTATACCAGTGCCCAGTTTCCAAATGGCAGCAATTGGTTCGGGAATGGATTGAATCGGCAGGAAGCCGACTCCATGAAAAAGTGGAATCCGAATATGAAGATCACCAAATACGATCTTCATGCCCGTCAGGCTTTTGATATCGCCAACTACGTCCCTTCCGATTCGATGAATATCATCCGGTATGCTCAGGCCACCGGTGTTCCGCTCGAATCTCTGTTGATTGTCGCCAACGGACAGGTCGTCATCAACAATCGCGCCTGCCCCGGTTATACATATTGCGGCAATGCGACCACCAATGCCGGCGGCATTCTGAAGTTCATCAACTATGCATCAAACCAGCAGCGCATGATGTTTGATCCGCGTTCAAAACGGTATGGTTATTACCTCGCGCACGTCTATGACTCAATCTGCACGGCCTTGAATATCGATGGAATATTCGGCGACGAGTACGGTGTTGTCGGTTATAGCGGAATTCCAAACTGCGATGAATGCACCATGTCCACCATGTGGCCTTTGCGCGAATCCAACTACTGGGTTTCCGGATGGGACAATTTCAAGAAGCCCTTCGGAGTGTCTCAGGCCAATTTCTATAACGGCCGCGACAGCCTTCGCAAGTGGGATACGTTGAACTGGTTCAAAGCCATGACTGACTCTCTCGTCAATGTCCGCGGACGCATCTACTTCATGAACACGTCGGCCAACGGCGGCAGTATTCCCGGTTACTGGAACCAGTGGACCACTGAGATTGCGCCGATGGTTCGCTTGGCCAAAGCAACCGCTCAGGGCGAGTATACCTATCAGTATCCCGGCGATGGCAACTACTACAGCAATTGCCGTGTCTTCATGCAGCAAATGGTCGCCACGCGCGACTTTGCACGCCAGATGGGCTACATGTGGATACGTGTGGGTCAATACGATCAGACTCAGCAGGGACACTCACTGGACCGCAGTCAGATGACTGCCCTCGGATTCATGCTTGATATTTCAGTGCTCAACAAGTCAACGATCAATCCCTATGGTCGCACTGACCTGTTTTTCCTTCCTTGCTTGAAGAATGGTCAAACCGACTTCTATTGGAACTATGCTCGCGACATCAGCGGCGTCGTTCTTCAGGATACCACCGCCCTCTGGAGCTATGCCTGGGGCAAATACTTCGGCGATCCTTCCGGCGTGATTGATACGTCGCAGACCGGCACCGATGGTTCAAGCCAGGCCTACCGAATTGACAAGGCAATCTTCTTGAAACCGGGTACCACTGATACGCTGACTCTCTCGATCGGTCGTATTGGCCGCGGGACGAGCTCGTATGACACCTCTGGAACCGGCGTCAATGTTACCCTTCCGGGAAGCGCCTCGGTTAACTGGTACCCTCTTCGAAGCCGTTCGCATGCGGTGAAGTGGGATGCCCCGTTGCCGGGTGGCACGGTCATCAAAATAGGAAACGCGCACTTCCAGATCTTCTCCCGTGATACGGTCCTGGCAAACAACGGTCCGGCAGACACGACGATTTCAATCGGCGACGCCTCTGTCACCGAGGGTGGCACTGCCAATGTCACGGTTGCCCTTTCCAAAGTGCTGGCGACCAATCTGACATTCCGCGCATCCACTGCCAGTGGTACGGCTACCAGCGGAACAGACTTCACCGCCATCAGCAACCAGCTGTATACGATCGCCGCCGGTCAGCTCTCGACAACCATTCCGGTCGTCACGACTCAGGATGCCACGGTCGAAGCCAATGAGACTTTTGCGGTGACTATCTCCAGTCAGAGCCTGGGGACTATTTCCAGAGCGACCGGAGCCGGGACAATCTTGAACGATGACTCGGCACCTACCACTGATTCAATCTACATCAGCAATGCTTCCGTTCCTGAAGGTGGCACTGCCAGCGTTCTAGTGACAGTATCGAGAGCCCAGTCGAGTAATCTCACGTTTCGTGCATCCACGGCCAGCGGCACTGCTACCAGCGGCACCGACTTTACCGCTATTAGTAATCAGACGTATACAATAACCGCCGGTCAGCTGACTACAACCGTACCTGTTGTGACCCTCCCGGATGCGATTGCTGATGCGAATGAAACATTTACCGTTACGATTTCCAACGCGAGCATCGGGACAATTTCTCGCGCGACAGGCACCGTGACTATTGTCGACGATACGGTCCCGCCTGCAAAGACGATAGATCTCGGTTGTACCCCCGGATCTGCGCCCGGCCAGTTGATCCTCACATGGCACGCGCCGGGTGGCAATGGTAACACCGGCAGAGCCGCCGGATATCAGATTGGTTTTTCAGTCGATTCCATTACGACCGCCACCTGGGGTACGGTTTCAGTTACCAAATTGAACAATCCGGTTACGCCAGGTGCAGTGGGATCGGCTCAGAGCTTCACCTTGAATTCCACTCATGGACTCGTTGCCGGAACGAAATATTGGGTGGCTCTGAAAGCCTATGACAGCGCCAATAATTATTCACCGGTCTCCAACGTACCATCGGCTGTCGCAACTCCCCAGGTGGTTGCAACTGATACCATACCCCCGGCCACTATTTCGTCTGTCAGTTGCGTAGCCGGAACCAATCCGGCGCAGCTGGTGGTGACCTGGGCTGCCCCCGGTGGCAATGGAAATACTGGCAAGGTGGCCGGCTACGAAGTCGGTTATGCCCGTGATTCAATCACTGAATCAATCTGGCCCACAGCTGCCGTTCATCAGGTGGGTGATCTGGTCGTTCCGGTGAGTGCCGGCGGAACCCAGCAGTTGGTGCTTACCGCCTCCAACGGACTTCTTGAGGGTGTGAAGTACTGGCTCGGCGTCAAGGCCTTCGACAGCGCCGGCAACTATACTCCGCTCTCGAATGTCTCTTCGGCGACAACGAAGACGACCATTTCGACGGGAGGCGAGGTCTGTTTCGCCGAAACTGTCAGTCCACCGATAGGGGGACAGGTGGCAGTCTCCCACCCTACTATGACGGTCCAAAATACAACGTGTGCGGTTCCAGGTCCGCACACGTATTTTTTTGAGGTGGCCCGCGACAGCGGGTTCACGCAGGTAGTGGCGCAGTCTACAAACGTAACCGAAGGACAGCAAGTCACGTCATGGATGCCGGCCGATCGGCTCTCGGCGGCTCAATATTACTGGCATGTTCGCGTCGACGATCAGGAGTTTGGCGAGACTTCGTATTTTACCGTCAAGCCGGAAACGTTCGCCTATCCCAATCCGTTCAGCATCTCGCTGGCAGGACAGGTCACTTTCGCCGACGTTCCTCAGGGATCCAATCTTCTGATTACATCCGTGTCCGGTGAAGTTATCAAACGGTGGACCAATCTGCCCGCCGGCGATGTCACCTGGACCGGCCAGAACGAGTCAGGCAATAGAGTGGCACCCGGGACCTATATGTGGTATTTGGAAGATTCCGCGACTCGCGGAAAGATAGTTGTGTTACCATAACGCGGTTCGCTCAAAAACCTCACCAGGTATTTCCTCAAGTAAGCATCTATACGTCAAAATCAATAGTAACTGACCCGGTGTCATTCATCCGGAATCTCAGCGTGCCGTCTGATTCTATGACTGCCGTACTTCCTCCGAATAGATTCGTGCCGTCGTCACCAACTGAATTGATTCCTACGATGCGGATACTGCTCTCTCTGGCTCGTTGAACCAATAGATCATTCCAATCTCCAATCCGTACTCTGGGAAAAGCGGCAGGAACAAGAACAGTTGTAGCTCCCAGTCTCTTCAGCTCGACATAGAGTTCGGGGAAGCGGACATCGTAGCAGATGGTTATGCCGGTCAGGCCAAATGGAGTCTCCCAAATGGTCGGAATTGTGCCGGGGAGGTACACCTTGTCTTCTCCCATTCCGGGGAACAGGTTGATCTTATCGTACGCCTGGCATTGTCCATTTCTCAGATACAGGTAGCTGTTGTGGAGTCCATCTGCCCGCCGAACTGCCGCTCCAATCATGATCTGAAGCGACGGATACGTGCGTGAGAGATCCAGCCAGTGTTCTTCCGACGGAACATCACGGCGCTGATACAGGCACCCGGTCCCTCCGAGTTCTCCAAAGCACACCAGCCCCACAGCATCGGACCGTGCGGCTTCGAGATGTTTGGTTATCTCAAGATCCGTTATCGGTTTCTGAATGAGCCGGACTTTCATAGCAGTCACTCCCGCTTTCAAGCGAGCACTTTCCTCAGTGTTTCACTTATCCGGACTGCGGTCCTGCCGTCCCAGAGTTCGGGAATCTTTCCCTCTTTGTGCTTCCCCGAGAGAATCTGTTTGACGGCTTCGAGCACCTTTTCCGGATACGGCCCAGTTAGCACGTTACTGCCGACATCGACCGTGACCGGTCGTTCTGTGCTCTCGCGCATGGTTATGCAGGGAATCCTGAGATAGGTAGTCTCTTCCTGGATACCGCCCGAATCGGTCAGTACGAATTTGCACGATGACTGCAGTCTCAGGAAATCGAGATATCCGAGCGGTTCAACTACTTTCAGGCGATCGCCCGAGACGCGATCCAACATACCGAGTTGGGCCATTTCTTTTTTGGTACGCGGATGACACGGGAACACAATAGGAATCTGTTTGGCGATCTGAATGATCATCTCCAGAAGTTCACGCAGCCGCTCCGGGTTGTCGACGTTCGACGGTCGGTGGAGCGTCATGCAGACGTAGTTCCCCGGAGTAAGCGAGAGGTCGGTCAGGACGGTCGATTTCTGGCAGGCATCGAGGCTCGCAATGAGCGAATCGATCATGATGTTGCCGGCAAAGAATATTTTTTCCTCCGGAACCCCTTCAGCCTTCAGATTCTTGAGCCCTGACGGTTCGGTTACAAACAGGTAATTGGACAGACGGTCCGTGACGATTCGGTTGATCTCTTCGGGCATCTGATTGTCAAAACTTCGAAGGCCGGCTTCGACATGGGCGATCTGTATCCAGAGTTTGGCCGCAACGATCGCCGTCGCCATGGTTGAATTGACATCGCCGAATACCACCACGAGGTCGGGCTTTTCAGCCAGAGCTGTCTTTTCGTATTCAACCATGATCCTTGCCGTTTGCTCCGCGTGCGTCCCGGATCCGACGCCGAGAAAAACATCCGGCGGCTCCATGCCGAGATCGTCAAAGAACAGCTTGGACATCTTTGGATCATAGTGTTGGCCGGTATGCACAAGCCTGGGGCTGAACCCCGAGCCGCTTTTTTTAAGTTACCTCAAGAGGGGGGCAGCCTTCATAAAATTGGGGCGTGCCCCAACAATGAGATCGATTTTTTTCGCCATCCGTGGTCCGTTTCCTTTATTGCAGAAATAGGCTCTAGGTGAACTTCAACTGAGCCTTAAGGTTATGGTCGTCGAATCTACGGGATTCCTTACGCCATACGCAACCATTTTTGCCTGCCAGCCCAGTTTTATCAGGGGCCAAGGTGGGTCCCAAGGGCCAGCGCGACCCCCGGATGAATGGTGCCTCTGGCGTTGGAGAATACGGGCACCAGGCCGATAACCTACTGTATAAGAGAAAGAAAGCCCTTGTGCCGCTCAATGAGCAGGCATACTTTCCTCTGCCGATCGGCCCCCGATTGATGGGAGGGTTGGCCGAGGACGAGGCAAATTTCTCATAGTATCCAAAGGAGTTTATGGCTACTCTCCAGCCCAGAGGCGTAGATGTCGGTGACATCCTTCGAATCCTGCTCAAGCGAAAGTGGATGATTATCCTCCCCTGGATTGTCGTGACGATCATCGTCATCGGCGGGTCCTATTTCCTTTCGCCCAAGTATCAGTCCTTTACGATCATTTCGATCGATCCCAATATCCACTTGAACTCCGATCTCCAGCGAATGCTGGGGATGGAGACCGATAACCGCGAGCGGAGCAACGCCGCCAAGCAGGATGAACTTCGCGGGATCTTCAACGAGATCACGTCCACCGACTATGTCAAGAAGATCGGCGAGAAGCTCGGCCTGCTGGATCAGCCGTACATCAAGGAGGCGGCACGCAAGTTGGCGGCATCGCGGTCTGAACTGAGCGAAGAGGATGTGGTTCTCTATCTACTTCAGTCCAAGCTTCAGGATCAGATTACCGTTGCCTTTGCAGCATCGGATCAGATGAAGCTGACGGTGGAATCGACTTCGCCATCTGAGGCGCGCAACATTGCCAATACGGTCGGCGACATTTTCGTCAGCGAACGCATCCGGGCGGAGATGGCATCCATACGTTCGTCGCAGGACTTCTCCGACGTTCAGCTCCAGAAGTACGAAACCATGGTCCAGCAGAAGGTTCAGGAGAAGACCGATTTCGAAGCCAAGTTCCTGAGCAAGCAGCAGGATCAGACCATCATTTCCGAAGCCAACCGCCGGGACCTTCAGGCAGAAATCGATCGGGCCAACGACGACATTTCCGATCTTGAGAACGAGGCCCGCACAGTCCTGGGGCAGCTGCAGGCCACCGTCACGACACCGGTCGACAAGCTCGTCCTCAAGGAGTCCGACGACAACAAGCAGACCAAGTCCGACCTTGAAGAGCAGGTAAACGCCATGGGGGATCTGGCCACCAAGTATCCATGGTCCGACCCGCAGATCATCAACGCCAAACTTCGTCATGACGCGTTACTCAAGCGGATAGCTCTTGAGAACAAGAGGCTGGTGAACGACCAGTTTGCTTCTCTCGACGAGAACGCCCGCGGACTGCTGGTTGCACGCTTCAACAATCGCACCAATCTCGATTATGCCTACAGCAAGAAGACCAATCTGGTGGCGGCGCTGGATCAGTTGCGCAATCGCCTTCGTCTGATCCCGGAGTATCAGTCCACTCTTGAGCGGCTCAACAGAGAAATAGCTCAGGCAACCCAGCTCTTGGAAAAGTTCAAGTCCCAGCAGCAGACCTCCAATATCTCTCAGGCGTTGCTCGGCGATGCGTCGGTACCCAAGTACAAAGTGATCGAGCCGGCCAAGCTGCCGATGCAGCCGTTTTCACCGAACCGCAAGAAGATCATCGCCATGGGTATTCTCATGGGTCTGGTGGTCGGCGGTGCGGCGGTACTTCTGCTTGAACTCATGGACAAGTCCTTCAAACATGTTGAGGATGTCGAAGAGTTCCTCGGTCTTCGGGTCATTGGGGTAGCGCCCCATATTGACTTCGTGAAGGACGTCATGAAGTAGACGTCGCATACTAAAGACAACAGGGCCCGCTCAATGCGGGCCTTTTTTTTTGGCGCGCTCGTCAGGGCGCAGAATCTGCTCCCAGAGCCCGTTTTCCGTCACCACTAACTCGTTGCCATGCAAGGTGGACATGGTCGGCACGGCCGAACGAGTGAGTGTGTGAGACTCGCATTATCTTAGACTGAACTTAGCCATTTTAGAACTTGCATCTCGAACTTGAAGCGCATACCTTCGTCCACAGGTCTACTTCGATGAGTACTTCAACCTACTCCAGGAGTTTTGTGGTCTTTCGATATTGATGCGAAGAAGTTTCATTTTACTTCTGTGGCTAACAATCGTTCCGCTATGTGTATCTGATGTGATCGCGGCATCGGTAACGCTGAGTTGGACCGCGCCCGGCAATAATGGCATGGTAGGTCAAGCGACCGCCTATGACATTCGGTATTCCACAGTGCCGATAACGGACGCGAACTGGGCATTGGCGACCAAGGTCACCAGCCCTCCTGTACCCAAGCCTGCGGGGAACAGGGAATTATTGAAGATCAACGGACTGCTCCCGGGTATCACCTACTATTTCGCCCTCAAGACCGCCGACTCCAAGCCCAATTGGTCATCCCTGTCCAACAACGCCGTCAAGACGACGTGTACTGGTATCTGCGCCGGCATGACCGGCAATATCAATGGATCACTCGATGGCCGTACAGATCTTTCCGACCTGATGCTTCTTGTCCAGTACCTGCAAAGCCCTGCGGCTGCATCGTTCTACACAATCTGTACTGAAGAAGCGAACGTTGACGGCTCCGCCAACGGCGTCGTTGACCTTTCCGATCTCTCTCGCCTGGTCTTGTTCCTTTCCTCCGGGGTCCCGGTGGCTACCTGCCCCTGAGGCGGGCCGTGGGCAACGGTTCATTTCCGGAGAACAACCTTTACATATTCGTTGAGCAGAGCTACTATCCCGGCGTTGCGGGCAAGACCAGAGCGTTCGGGCCGACGAGTGGCCAGTCCACATTGTGGCGAACCGATTGCCCGATTACGTGTTAAAGGGCCTGACAACCAGGCCGACAATCTAATTAGGCACATGTAACCGAAACGGATGGGCATGCAATATCTGATCACCGGGGGAGCCGGTTTTATCGGCTCCAATATAGCCCGCAAGCTTCTGGCGGACGGACACAAGGTCCGCGTTCTGGATAATTTTTCATCGGGTACGCTCGAGAATCTCGAAGATATAGCGTCGCGGATCGAGTTGATCGACGGCGACATTCGGGACTACTGGACCGTGACCCGCGCGGTCAAGGGAGTCGATTTCGTTCTCAACCAGGCGGCGCTGCCATCGGTGCCGCGGTCAGTCGACAACCCGGTGACATCGAACGCCGTCAATATTGACGGTACGCTCAATATGCTTGAAGCATCGCGCCACGCCGGCGTCAGGCGGTTCGTGACGGCATCGTCGTCATCGGTGTACGGCGAATCGGAAGTTCTCCCCAAGGTGGAGAGCATGGTGCCGAGTCCGCTCTCACCGTATGCCATCACCAAGCTGACCAACGAGTATTATTGCCAGGTGTACTGGCAGCTGTACAAGTTTCCGACGGTAGCGCTCCGGTATTTCAATATTTTCGGACCGTACCAGAGTCCGAAGTCTGAGTATGCACCGGTCATTCCGCGCTTCACGGTGGCGTTCATGAAGGGGGAGCAGCCGATCGTCTATGGTGACGGCGAGCAGTCCCGCGACTTTACCTTCATCGACAACTGCGTTCAGGCGAATCTTTTGGCGACCCAGGCCGATGGCATGGTTGGACAGGCGTTCAATGTCGCGTGCGGCGCGCAGTTTACGCTGAATGATCTGCTGAAGGAGCTTCGCAAGATCCTGAACGTATCGATTCCGGCCCGGTACGAGCCGGCGCGGATCGGCGACATCAAGCATTCGTATGCCGGTATCGACAAGATCAAGGCACAAGGGTACAAGCCGACCGTCAGCTTTGTCGACGGATTGCACAAGACGGTGGAGTTCTTTAAGAACAAGCACTAGGTCCAGTCACAATCAATCGTCAATGTGCGGCCGGATGAATTTGTCCGGCCGCTTTTTCCTGGGATTCGACGCCACTCGTACTGACGCCTTTCCTGCTTCACTCATCCTTCGACTACGCTCAGGATGACAGTATCGTATGGGGCTAACTTCACGAACTTCGAGCAGCCCACCCCCAGGGTAAGTTTTGAGATGCACGGTCACTACTCCTTTCGCCTGACGGCATTCCTCGGTTCTCGTCTCCGCTCTCATCCCGCTTAAAGGCGGGACTCCTCGCTTTGCAGGGCTCAGCTCGGGCCGACGATTCTGTGCGCGGCACACGGCTCGTCCCTTCGACTGCGTCGAGGGACAGGTGTGCCCGTTCCTACCCATTAGCAGGGGCGCTCCTCTCCAACAAAGGATGTGCTCTACCGGAATTGCGAAGGAAGCCAAACGAAGCCAATTGGCATCGGACCGTATTTTGACGGCAGTGGTTGAAATTCAAATACTTACGCGTTTTCGAGTCCGATCTGAATTGGGTTCGTTTCAGATATTTACTTTGTTCCACGAACCCCAATTCCCACTGACTGAATCGGGTATAATTCTTCCTTGTTCATAGTGTCCTCCATATACACCGCTGAAGTCAGCTTCTGGCGCGATTTGGTACCGATTTTGTGGAGAAATGTAAGTAAGCCCGATAAGAGGCATTGGCCAACAGTGTGGGTCGGATTAAAACGGAAGGCCCGGATTTTTCAGGCCTTCCATGGCCGAAAAGTCTTGGTTAAGGTTGATACTAAAGAACCGGACTAGGACCTAATCTATGCTAATGCAGGCAGTACACCCGATGTTAACGCAACAGGAGTGGTAGAGTCCAAAGAACCGTCCTGGATTCGGGCAGGCAAGACCGGGCTGCGGAAAGCAGCGGACCACATAGTTGTTCAAGAGGCCCGGGCCACACGGATCGCCGCAATAATTAGACCAGCAGCTCTGGTCACAGGGATCGCTACCGCTGGCGATGGCGGTCGGAGCAGTGAGAGCCATACCAATTCCGCAAATGAAACTGATGCTCAGGATGATTGTGAGTAGACGTGATAGCTTCATATGCTACCTCCTATGTATTAGTTGGAAGACTTAACGGCCGTTAAGAATTCTTGTGCAATTTCATAATCGACTTCATCGGCGAATCCATGCTGCAAGTGGGTCAGAAAGCCGCTTCGGTCAACACCAGCCATGATGGGAGCGAAGACCAAATTGTAGCGGGTCTTCCACATCTGTTGGTCTATGAAGACGACGGTATATTTTGCGACCAGTCCGCCGAACTCAGGCGGCAACGTGCTGTCTTTTGCAGGCAGGCAGACGACCATCTGCACGCCGGGTTTGACGCGCTGCATGAGGGTGGTGTTCCAGAAACGGAGCAGGTCATGGCAGGTGGTGCAATCGAGGTCGACAAAGAAAACGAGCGACTGTTTGTCCACCAGTAACTGCTCGAAATTCCCCTTAGTACCGGACATGGTGGTATAGTCTTCGTACGGGAACAGGTCTCCGGCCCTCAGGCTGAGCCAGAAGTGCTGCGCCTTGGGGTTCATTTCTCCTTTTGCTTCGGCCGGTTTGCTGCCGATGATCAGGTGTCCCACATAGGCGCCGCCAACGATGCCGACGAAAGCGAACGCAGCGAGAACCAGGCCTTTGAGCCAGACAGAGCGATTGATCGGATTATTTGGATTCATAGTACCTCCATGGTGCCCCTTGTGAATGTCAGTGGATCTTTGAGACTTCAGCCCGGCGTCAAGGTACGGACAACCACTGCCAGAATTTGACAGTGTCCTGGGTGCGGAAATGGGTCTCGACGGGGCGATTCCGGCGGTTTTCGGCGCCATCTAAGCGTCTATGGAATGGTCGATTAGCCCCTCATGGCAGAACCACGTCGTTCCTTTCCCATTGAGTGCCGGCCCCGAAAAGATGGTGGGAGAAATTGCACTCTGTATCGCGGCCAAGAGAGGGCAATCCGAAAGTCGTCTGATGAAGGAGGGGAGATTTTCTTTTCTTTGACTGCCGTGCTTTGACAGTACGTCTTATAGATTAGCAGTATCCGGGAGTTCTCCCGGCAGTCACAGCGGAGGGATATTGTGGGTCAGCTGGCCACATTCGCATTTGTATTCGCGATCATCTCGGCAGACACATCCTATTCTCAGCGATATGAGATCACCAACAAGCCGGACAACCATGTTGTGCCAGCTCATTGCATTTACTCCAGAGACAGCATAACAAGCGAGTTCGTTTTCGAGTTTTTCTCTGAGGGATCGCATGCTTCGGCCTTTTCAAGTGAGCGCGGTGACACTCTGACAATCACGCTAGTTCCACATCGACGTGATCAAGAGAGCCCAATCACGTTCGCACCGGGAGTGCAAGCGCCGATTAATTGTCAGCCGGGCATAGGCATTGTGCAAGTAGTGTTGTGTCACGATACAGCAGCACTCGAGACCAGGGCGGGACGCATCAATTTGCTGCGTCAATCCACTCAGCTGGTTTTCGATTCGGCGCGCGAGATTCCCACGAACGTGATCACTGTACAAACCGATTGGAGACGAAGCAAATCATCGCACGCCCTCATCGCGGCAGCGTTGCGGCAATTTCCGAATGCGCTCGAATCGAAAATTCTTGAGCCAGGCATTTATCCAAGCCTGCAGTTCCCAGTTGTACAGGTCGCGGACATAGGACGGCGGCAGAGAGTCAACGAAACAACCTGTGGCTACCTTATCGCTTTTCACATCCTCGATGCAGAGAGGTCGGATGAAATTTCGAATTGGCTCGAGAATCAGAAGAGAGACCTATAGGAGGATAGTACGATGATGATTCAAAGACGAGCCATCGTGTTACAAGCGCTTGTGGTTCTGCTGGCCGCCACCTGGTCCCTGGCGCACGCTCAGGGACCCGGGGTAGGATGGGATGCCGATGACAGTCTTCCCCCGCCGGTGGGAGCTCACGGCCGAGTGAGGCCTCAGGGGAAATTACGACCGCTCCACTTGTTTGTCTATTCAGACTGCGACCAGGATTCCAATGCAGTGTTTGCGCATACCAATCAACTCAGGCTGGTATTATCTTCGCCGGATTGGACCCCGGCCTTCGATTCCTGGAGCACAGATTCATCGTTGGAGATTCGCATCCTTTCAGAGAATCAGTCTGATTTCGGGACCAGTAATGCGAAGCCACTTGTGCGGCGACCGACTCGGCAATCCAGATTCGATCTGCCCAGCAGTGATTTTGTCCTGTCGGTCATTCAGTGGCCAGACACGGCGAAAGTTCGTATTGTGCTGAAGAGCAGTATCGAAATTGAGTATACGCACAAGTCATCTCTGTTATTAATAGACTCCCCGCGAGCCATTCCAGGCGATCTTGCGTGGGCGCAGATCGGTTCACAGAGTGAGGATGCCATCAAGGAATTATTGGATGGGGTGGGGGAGAGGTTTGGGAGGGACTGCAAGCTCGTGACTCTCAAGGCGGGATTTTATCCCTGTGTGCTTTCTTCGTGGGTAAGTACGGCTTATCTGGGGAAACGGAGGTCAGTCAATAAGACTTCGACAGGGTTTCTCGTATGCTATCAGGTGTCAAACGCCACTCGTCTCGAGGAATTCAAAGCCTGGATACCGAAGAAACTACGAGAGACTTCGGAGCGATCGACAGACCGAATTGAGTTGCTTGGATCGAATTGAGATATCGGTTCTTAATCTGGGGATAGGAAATGTTTTCATCATACGGTGCGCGGGAACTCAAGTCGTCGTATCAGAGGCACATGCTCTTTGGCATGGCGATAGCCGCTGCCGTGCTTGTCGTGCCGGCATGGCTCTACACACACTTTGGTGCGGAGCCGGACTATTTCTCTGTTACTCACGAGACTTATCGATTTGTGCCGCGACCGGGGTGGAATTCCAGCGAGGGGAAGCCGCGCCGATTGCCTTCACATGAACAGCCCTTCCATGGGCAGATCAATGTCAAAGTGGCAATTATCCCGGACCATCCTGTTGTGGCCGTTAACCCGCCGAAGTCGGTGCCGGTGGAAATACGTCCGGTGATAGCTGATGCGGCGCCAAGTCTGGGACAGACAGTTTCAAATAGTCCGGACACCGGAATTTTCTCCGATCCGCTGGGGACAGGAAGTGGAGATGGGATTGCGGGCATTCCGGAGAAAGTGTACCACGACCGGGACACGGTCGGCATTCTAGACAAGCCGGATCCGGAGTATCCGATTGTGGCACGTCAGGCACGCAAAGAGGGAGAGGTCAGAATATTGGTTTATGTCGACGGGCGGGGCGAGCTCACTCCCTTTCCCGCTGAGATTGTCCGCGATAAACGGATCAGGTCGCTTCAATACGTTTTGGATGGGCACCCGCAGACACTGGAATATTGCGTGATTTCGGAAGAGCCAAAGGATTGGTTTTTCGCCAGGAACCTCATCAAGGTGCTTCCGGATTGGCGGTTTGCACCCAAGACCGCTATGGGTGCGCCAATCGGGGATTTTCTGGTGATCGGGTATAAGTATTGTCTTGGGATAAATTGCTCCAGCCTCGAGTTGTATTCGAAACGGTAGTGAGATCACTTCTGCAAGTGGCAGGAGCACCCCGCTTGAAGGCGGGGTCTTTCGCCTCGATAGTCTCGGCTCAAGCAGGGCTCCTTCCCTACGACAACTGCTCCGGTCTCGAATTGACTTCAAAACAGTAGAATTTTACCGCACTTGACTTCTGGGCGTAAATCGCTAATTTGGCGCGAAATGTCGATAATTCCGGCCGGTATGGGTCGGTTAGTTTACGGTAACGCGAAATAGCGATAAGGTAAGAAATATGACTCCCGTGAATCCGCAGGTCCTCATGGCGCTCACCACCGGTATTCAATCGGAGGCGGCAGCCTATGTCTTTTATGTTGAGGCGGCCAAGAAAAGCCAGTCGGCGCAGTTCAAGGATGTATTCGAAAAGCTGGCGTTGGAAGAAAAGATGCATTTCCAGATTCTGGAAGGGCAGCATGATTCGCTGGTTCGGAGCGAGAAATGGATCAGCACGGCGGATATTCTGAAGAAGCCGGGGTTGCCGGAAATCGGCGAAGAGATGACATCGCGGCACAAGGATCTGATCGCCGAAGTGCGCGCCGCCAACACGGTGAAGACGATTCTGGATATCGCCTATCGGCTCGAAGAAGAAGCGTATGATATGTTCGATGCCGCCGCCAACCGGACCAATGAGCCGGAAGGGAAGAAGATATTCAATGATCTGGCGAAATTTGAGTCAGGTCACATGACGATCATCAAAGAGATGATGAAGAAGTACGGCGTGTAAGAGACGACCGGAAATAGATTGGTGCGAGAGGCGCCGCCAGAATCTGGCGGCGTTTTCTTTTTACTTTTTGGGACGGGCTCGTTCGGCGGCGATCAGCTGATCCATCTTGGCGGACATGAGGGTGTCGGCCGATCTGAGCCTGTTGCGAATGGAATCGGCTTTGGCATCCTGGCCAGTCATGGCATACATGACACCGAGTGAAATGACCGGAAGAGCAAACGTGGTATCGACTGCCGAGGCGCGCTTGAACATTTCAAGAGCTTTGGGATACTGCTGTTTGCCGACGTAGAAGACTCCCAGCGTCTGCAGCGTCTCGAGGTGTTTTGGGTCCATGGCAAGAGCGCTCTTGTAGCTGGCTTCGGCGGAGTCGGGCATTCTTTTGGCCGCCAGAGCCAGACCGCGGAGATAGAACAGCTCAGCGGAACTTCCGCCCATCTTGATGCTCCGGCCAAAGTAATACAGGCAGCTATCGGCCATTTTCTTCTGGAAATAGGCGCGTCCCGTCTGATAGGCAATAATAGGTTTGGTGGAATCAAGCAGCGCCGCCGTACGCAGAACCGGGAGGGCATCATCGGGGCGATTCAGTTTGAGATATTCGCCGGCGAGATTGGAACGAAAGAGGGCGCTGGTGCTGTCGTATTTGACCGCAACTTCGAAATACCGCGCCGCCATGTCGACTTTGTCGTATCCGCTGTAAATGACGCCGATGTTGTTGGCGTTGGCGGCATCGGTGCTGTCGACAGCGTACACTTTCTCGAAATACTCAAGCGCTTTCTTCTGGTCTCCTTTGGTGGAATAGATGACGCCGAGATTGCGAGTAGCCTCGGTGTTGTTGGGATCGATTTTCAGGGCGCTCTGGTAGGCGGCGAGGGCTTCGTCGTACTTGCCATCGCGGACCGCCACTCCTCCTTTGATCAGGATGGTCTGGAGGGAGTCCTGGGCCAGTCCGGTTGCGGCCAGGCCGAGGAGAAAGATCAGTGTTAACATCGTTCGCTGCATAGAAGCACTTTCGCCAGAAGTTCTCACGTTATCGGTTGTACACGGGACAGGCCTGAAGATACTACATGGGGAGAAATTTGGTAGGGGGAAGAAAAACGGCCCGCATGGCGGGCCGGTTCCTGGAACGCAAGGGCGCCTGAGGGGCACAGCTCGAGTTCATCCGTGAACAGGAACTAGATGCTTACTTTTACCCGCTTTTGCGCATGGTTGTTGACCATGGCAAAGGAGAGGTACTCAAGCTCCATGGACATATTTTCATTGCGGATGTAGACATCATCCGGAACTTTGAGATTCACCGGCGCGAAATTAAGGATGGCCTTGATTCCGGCCCGGACGACATCATCGACAATATACTGAGCAACGGTCGCCGGGACGGCCAGAACGACCATTTCGATTTTGAGTTCGCGCAATTCTGATTCGAGATTGCGAATATCGGAGACTACTATTCCCTTGTGATTGGAGCCGATTTTCCGCTGGTCGTTGTCGAACAGCTTTACGATCTGGAATCCCTGCTTGGTGAATTCTTTGTAGCTGACGAGAGCGGAACCGATGTTACCGATCCCGACCAACGCTACTCTCCAGATCCGATCCAATCCGAGAATCGAGCCGATCTGGGCACGAAGGTCCTTGACCGGATAGCCGAGGCCGCGGGTACCGAACGATCCGAAGAACGACAGATCTTTGCGGACCTGCGCCGGGGTCAGTTTCTCGCGTTTGGCCAGTTCCTTGGAGGAAACGGTCTCGTAGTTCTCTTTTTCGAGCAAAGACAACGCCCGGTAATACATGGACAGGCGGTGAATGGTCGATTCTGAGATACGTTTCTTTGCCAGAGGAGACGCCGATAGATTCACTGTCGCTCCTTATAACTTACTGTCGGGCGGGAATATAGGACCAGATTTACCCGACTAGATAAAATAGACCGCACCCTAAGGGGTGTCAAGTGAAAATTTTAACAAGTAATCGGATAATTACGGGTCTTCTTAAGAGGATAGTCTGTGAAAAAGTGTTCAAACTCGCCCCTATTTAACCGTGATTCGTGGAATTTCGCCGGAGAGTCGGGCCAGTATTTCATAGTTAATTGTCCCAGCCCACTGGCCAAGTTGCTCGGCTGACAGGTTTTCACGCCCTACCCGGCCCAATAAGACCGCTTCGTCTTCGAGCTTCACCCCTTTGATATCAGTAATATCAGCCATCATCAGGTTCATACAGATACGGCCCCGGATGGGGGCTCGCATGCCTTTAATCAGGACATAGGACTGGTTGGATAGGGCACGGTCGTAGCCATCGAAATACCCGACCGGCAGGATAGCCAGTTTGGTGGGGGCGGTGGTTCGGTAGGTGCAACCGTAACCGACAAAGCTGTCGGCAGGGACCGACTTGATTTGCGTGATACGGGTCTTCCAGGTGAGGACCGGTTTCAGGATATCGTTTCGCTTTCCCTGCAGTCTATAGGAAAGATAGGTCTCTTTGGAGGGCCAGTGACCGTAGACGGCCAGTCCGGGGCGGACCAGTTCGAATCTGGTCTTATCGAAGAGCAGGAGCGCCGCTGAGGAGGCGGTATGGCGAAGTTTGGGTCCGATGCCGAGTTTTTTCATGACGCCGACCAGGCGGTCGAAATTGGCGAGCTGATACAAAGCATACTCATGACTGGTGGTGTCTTCGATATTGGCGAAGTGCATCGAGGCGCCGAGGGGCGTGGAGAGGAATTTGTACTTCTTATAAATCTTCGCGACCGAGGGGAGTTCCTTGTCGGTGAAGCCCTGACGATGCGTTCCTGTTTCCAGTTTGAGATGGGTGAGGATTGGGTATTTGTATTTGTCTGCGATTTTGCCGATGCGGTCGAGTACCTGGGTACTTGCGACCACCGGTTCCAGTTGATACTCAAGGACAGCATCGAGCGAGTCGGTTGAGATCGGGCCGAGGATGAGGAGTTTTCGTTTCCAGCCGCTCTGGCGGCAGACGATAGCTTCGGAAAGAGAGTGGACCGAGAGGTACTGGACATCTTTGCGCGGGGAGATCATCGAGACCAATTGCGGCAGGCCGTGGCCGTAGGCGTTGGCTTTGACCGATGGGGCCATTATGCGTCCTTTGGCCAACCGGGAGAGGGAATCGAGATTCCGGGTCAGGGCGGACTGGGAGAGTTCGATCCACTGGAGCAGTTTGGGTTTCATGGCAGGAAGTTATACAAGGGAGGGGGCGGGAGGACAACTAAAAGAACGGCGATAGGTTGGGCAATTTGGCACTGGATGGGCCGGCGGATTTCCCTGACAGATGATGGTTAAGTCCGTGCCAAAATGGACGATATACAGATATGTGTATCAAGGTGAAACGGCGGATGCCGGGAGTCTTTTAGGCAGGCCGCCGAGCGCTAGTTAGAACGATCAGGACTGTAAAGAAGCGAGAGAAGTTATGGAAATGTCCCCCAACGACATTCGGAATTTGGAATTCTCCACGCACATGCGCGGCTATGACAAAGACGCGGTCGACAATTTCCGCGAGCAGGTAGCGCAGACGATCGAAGCTCTCAAACAGGAGAACCTTCGCCTTTCCATGGAATGCGAATCGGTGCGTCTTCAGCTTAACGGCCTGAAGCAGTTCGAGGATGCCATCAAGAACGCGGCTATCGATGCCCGTCGCAATGCCGACATGACTGTGGCGAACGCCAAGCACGAAGCGGAACTTATTGTCTCGCGTGCCACCAACGAAGCGGAGCAGGTTCTTTCGGGCCGTGCTCAGCGCCATGCCGAACTGGAATCGTCGATTCAGAAACTGGAACTTACCCGCAAGTCATATCTGTCCAAACTTCGCCAGTTGATCGGTTCCCATCTTGAATGGGTGCAGGAACTGGCCCAGGCGGAACTTCCGGAAGCTCAGCGGACGCAGGCCAAGGGCCAGCCGCAGAGCCATCATCAGCAGCAGGAAGACCGCATAGAGATTACTGACACCACCGAAATGACCGCCCAGACGCGGGAGACGGTTGCCACGGTCCCGAGCAAACAGGGATTGGCCAAAACCGAAGAAGCGAATGCAGCATCCAAGATTGTCGAAGTTGACCATACGATCACCAATCGCCAGGTGACCGATGCCGTTCGCGCGGTGGTTCAGGAAGAGGAACAGCCGAAGCAGATCGATCCGGAACTTGCCTCAGCGCTGGAGAATTATCGCAAAGTCGGCGAAGCGGCGGCGCAGAAGGAAAAGGGCGAGTCGAATGTTCAGACCGGTAAAGTGAAGACTGCTCCGGCCAATCCGGCGGAATATGCGCAGATCAATCTCGATGGTCCCGCGGGTCAGCAGGACCAGGGGAACGATCTGGCCAAGGTGCTGGACAATGTTGTGAGCAAATTCGAAGAAGAGATGGATAAAGCAGCCAAGAGCTGATTTATATACCTACCAGAAAGAGAAGACCGGCGCTGTACTCATCAGCCGGTCTTTTTTTTGGCTCATTGCGGAGCTACCTGGTCCCCGATATATTCCCGCCATGCGTCAGCCTTCGTGTGTTCTGCTTTACCTCTTCAGAGAGCGTCCAAACGGCCACGAGTATCTCATGATGCACCGATTGCCGGATCGGAGGGAGTTCTGGCAGGGTGTTTCAGGCGGGCTTGAAGAGGGAGAGACGCCGATGGCGGCCGCTGTGCGGGAGCTGGCGGAAGAGACCGGGCTGACCGGAGTGGAGATAGCAGATCTCGAGTACTCTTACGCGTTCCCACTGGAGGACTGCTGGCGGTTCCTGTATGAACCGGGGGTTGAATCGATCGTGGCGCATCTGTTTGCCGCAAGGGTGCCATTTGATGCCACGATCCAGCTGAGTTCGGAGGAGCATTCGGAGTTCAGGTGGTGTTCGTTTGAGGAGTCGATGGAGCTGCTCCTTTGGCCGGACGACAAGGTGTCGTTGCGGAAGGTGGAGGAGTTTATTAGAATGCAGGTCCGGTAGGGGGCGTAAGGTGTCGGGCCCCTCGGCGGGGACCGACCTACGAACTGAGATTGCCACGTCGCCCCCGCGCGATACGCGGGGACTCCTCGCAATGACAGGAATGCGAGGATGACGAAATTGGGAAGTGAAATAGTGAACATAGAACTGGAGAACTGAAACATGGAAACGATTGCTGAATTCAACAGCAAACTGAACGACGCTGTCACCTATATCAAATCACAGGTCGATTTCAAGCCGACTATCGGCATTATCCTCGGCACCGGGCTCGGGTCACTGGTCGATGGTATCCAGATGACCGCCACGGTGAATTACGAGAAGATCCCGCATTTCCCGGTCTCGACCGTGGAGTCCCATGCCGGACGGCTCTTGTTCGGAAATCTCAAGGGAAAGAAAGTGGTCTGCATGCAGGGGCGGTTCCATTTCTACGAAGGATACTCCATGAAGCAGATCGCGTTTCCGGTCCGCGTGATGAAAGCGCTCGGGATGGAAACATTGATTGTCTCCAACGCTGCCGGCGGGATGAACCCGAATTTCAAGGCGGGGGATATCATGCTGATCAAAGACCACATCAATTTCTTCCCCGGAAATCCGCTGATCGGGCCGAACGACAATGCCTGGGGAGATCGGTTCCCGGATATGTATGAGACCTACACGTTCAAACTTCAGGCGATCGCCAAAGAAGTTGCGCTGGAGCAGAAGTTGAGATTGCAGGAAGGGACGTACCTTGGTCTGACCGGACCATGCCTGGAGACTGCGGCGGAATATCGGTTTTTCCGCACTGTTGGCGCCGACGCGGTCGGGATGTCAACCGTGCCGGAAGTATTGACCGCGCATCACCAGAGGAATCAGGTGCTCGGGTTCTCGATCATTACTGATATGGGATTGGCGGACAATATGCATCCGTGCTCATTGGATGATGTGATCGGGACAGCTTCGCGGACCGAGCCGAAACTGAGAGATTTGATTGCGGGGTGTGTGGAGAAAATGTAAGCAGGGAGTGTCGGGCCCCTCGGCGGGGACCGACCTACGACCCGATTTTTTTTGACTCGAGAGACTACTTTGATTGGACTTATAGCTGGCTGTATCTTGGAATCGAGTAGTTCTGGTATGGACTGTACGGAGGCAAAGTGAAAATATACCATGTGATTTCGATCGCGATAGTTCTCATGCTGGCGGCTAGTTGTTCGTCGCAAAAGGCAGACATCGAAACGCCCGGCACGGCGGAATGGTTGATGAACCAGTTCTTTGTCAATCCCAATCCGCCTGATCTCAGAGAGTATCTGACGGGGGCCATGCAGCAGGATATGCAACCGTATGGAGCGACGGTTCCGCTGGAAGTGAAGACCACGTACCATCCGCTGCAACTGGACAGCACAACTTCAATCTGGGCGGTAACATCGCGCTACGGCGAAGACACTCGTGACATGTACTGCTACATGACTCGAGGGCGGAAAGCCTGGCAAATTGAAGCTGTTGTCTGGTCACCGGCGTACGATGTTCTCGGCGAGCAGGTTGCCCAGCTGAGAGCGATAAATCCGCTCCCCGATTCGCTCAAAGTGGAACTGGCATCGAAAGAACTGACGATAGCATCGGACTCTGCGCTCGGCGCATATCTTCTGGGGCATCAACAGCAATTTGATTCGCTGGTCAATCTGACGGGGAAGTACACGCCGCTACAGCTGTTCCGGGAGCGGTGCAGTGATCCTAACTTTGCGGTCGAGCACGACAGCATCTACACCAAGGCGTGTGGGCTATTGAGCACGTTGTCGATTCAGGAGCTTTCGCGGGGGCGCGAGGTTTGTCCGGCCGGGACCTTTTTCGAAGTTGGCAATTTCCTGAGAAATGCGGTCGGTTTTCTCTGGGTACCGGACGGAGCGAAGCCGCCGGCGATGTCGTTCGGGAAGTTCTACTATATCGGAAAAGTCACGAAGAACTGGTACGTATACAAGAACTCGTAAGCGTTGGAGCGGACAAGGCCGGGCCTGCACTATGTGATTGACATCGGTCCCGCCTGAGTGGTTTTTTGCGGTATGAAGAAGATGCGTCAATTGAAGGATTTGGTGTCGGTGGGGCCAAAGACGGTTGAGGATTTCCATCTGTTGGGGATCACTACTGTTGAGCAGCTCACGACCCAGTCGGCGGACCGTTTGTATGAACGGTTGTGCCGCAAAAAAGGGGTACGGATTGACCCGTGCCAGCACGATGTATTTACGGCTGCGATAGCGCAGGCCAAGAATCCCAGGCTACCGCTGGAAAAGTGTCAGTGGTGGTACTGGTCCGGTGTGCGGAAACAGGACAAGTCGTAGCGCATTCGGTTTCTTCTCCTCACATGTCGGTCGGCAACCAAGCCGAGCCCGCCTCGTATATGTATTTCATATGCCGCAACGGCGCACCGGGGCGCCACGGAAAGTCTCAAGGAGTTATCATGATTAATCGTTTATGGAACCGCACGACGGTGGCGGTAGTCACTCTGGTTGCGATAGCGCTGGTCGTAAGTGTGGGACAGCCTATTCTCGCTCAGGACTTTGAACAGAAATTGAATGAATACCTCACCTCTTCGCAGCAGGTGTATCAATTCTCAGGCGCAGCGCTGGTGGCGAAAGATGGCAAGGTCGTTCTGGCCAAAGGGTACGGGATGGCGGATCGGGAAAGGTCAATTCCAAATTGGGTCGAGACGAGATTTCAGATAGGATCGATCACCAAACAATTTACGGCCACCGGAATCATGCAGTTGGTGGCGGCGGGGAAGATCTCGCTCGATGATCCTGCGGTGAAATATCTGACCGACTTCCCAAAGGGATCATGGGATAAGATCACGATCCGTCATTTGCTCTGTCATCAGTCCGGCATTCACAATTATACAGATATCGCGGGACTCATGGCGAAGCGGAGTGAGTCGATCACCATTCCGGAATTGATCGGCAAGTTCAAGGACCTTCCGCTGGAATTCGAACCCGGTTCTCAGTTCAAGTACAGCAACTCAGGTTATGCTGTACTCGGGGTAATTCTGGAAAAGGTGTCCGGTGAGACGTATGCGGACTATCTGCAGAAGCACATTTTCGATGTAGTCGGGATGAAGAATACCGGCTATCTGGACTACAGTATTCCGAGGCTGGCGACCGGGTACGAGACGGATACGGCGAAACAGGTAGTGCCATCGATCAAGGTGGCCCCGAATATGACGTATGCGGCCGGGGGGCTGTATTCGACGGTTGGGGATATGTTGCTCTGGGACCGGGCACTATATGGCGAAACCGTTGTTTCACAAGGTACCCTCAAACAGATGTGGACTGCCAACAAGGACAACTACGGATTTGGCTGGGTTGTGGATACTCTGTACGAACATCCCCGCGTCTGGCACAATGGCGGGATCGACGGATTTGTATCAGAATTTCATCGGTACCCCAATGACGGTCTTTGTATCGTCCTGTTTTCCAACAATGCCTCGGCACCATCGGGGCAAATGGCGGCCGCGCTTGGCGCGATCATGCTGAGCAAGCCGTATTCGGTGCCGGTGATCAAGACGCCGGCGACGATTGATTTTTCGAAGCTGGCGGAGTATGTCGGTGCGTATGAGATAGCCCAGAAAGGGTATCGACTGATCACCCGGCAGGGGGACAGTCTGTATTCGCAGCGGAGCGGCGGGGCGACGCGGTTGATATTACCGGAGGCTGCGGACAGATTCTATTTTGACTACGACAATGCGATCGTGCTGGATTTCGTTCGGGATGCGGCAGGGAAAGTGGTGGCGCACAAGATCACGCAGTTTGGGCAGACCGATGGAGCCAAGTTGATGACGGGGGCGCTGGCGGATTCACTCTTGAAAGCGGCGACAACGGTTGCGATCGATCCGGCGGTTTACGATCAGCTGGCAGGGACGTACGAATTGGGACCGGGATTTAATATAGATGTCCGGCGCAAAGGGAACGGCATATTCATTCAGGCGACCGGCCAGGGGGAAGTGGAAGCGTATCCGCGCACGGAGACGGAATATTTTCTGAAAGTAGTAGATGCACAAATCAGTTTTATCAAGGATTCAAGCGGAAAAGTTACGAGCTTGGTTCTCCACCAGGGGGGCCGAGATCTTCCAGCCCCTCGCGTCAAGTAACCCGAGAGGAAAGTAGTATGATTTCGATGGAGCCGATTGGGCGAGTCAATTCGCCCCGGACCACAAAGGACGATGACAACTGGGGGGAAGTGGTGTCGACCATCACGCTTTCTCAGGGGATTCCGCTGGAAACACTGGTAGGGATTGAGTCGTTTTCGCACATAGAGATTACGTTTCATATGCACGAGGTTCGGCCGGAGTCGATCTGCCGATCATCGCGCCACCCCCGCGACAACAAGGATTGGCCGGTGATGGGGATATTTGCCCAGCGGGGGAGCGGGCGACCCAACCGGATCGGCCATACGATCGTCAAGCTGATCAAACATGCCGGCCGCGTCCTGACGGTGCAGGGGTTGGATGCGGTGGATGGGACGCCGGTGCTGGATATCAAGCCGGTGTTCAAGGAGCTCTTGCCCCGGGAGCCGGTTACCGAGCCGGAATGGGTGCAGGATTTGATGAAGAATTATTTTTAGAAAATTGCAGTGCTTGAACCGGCACGGCTGGAATCCCGGGATTCGCTGTGCCGCTTGCGTCACACACTGAATTGCTCCATATTTCGATATAAAACAGACAGAGTACAGAAGGGCCGTTATGAGCAGTAGCACGACGACATCGGCAATCCCCAAGCGGGACCAGATCGATCCCAGGCACACCTGGAACCTGACCGACATCTACAAGAACGATGAGGGTTGGGAGGCAGATTACAAGAAATGCCAGGAATGGATTGCACAAGCGCCGTCGTATCAGGGTCGGCTGACCGAATCGGCATCGGTTCTGTTTGAATGCCTGGAGCTCAACAGCGAGTTGAGCCGGGTGATGCTCTGCCTGTATCAGTATGCGTATCTCAACAAAGATCTCGATAATAGGGTCTCCAAGTATCAGGAAATGACGGAACGGGCGGCGATGTTGTCATCGCAGGCCGGGACCGCATTCGCTTTCCTGGAGCCGGAACTCTTAGCTTCCGATCCGGCCAAGCTGGTCGCGATGGAGAAGCAGTTTCCGAAGCAGGATCTGTACGATTTCTATTTCAAAGAATTGATTCGGTCGCGTGAGCATGTGCGTTCGCACGAGATCGAAGAGGTACTGGCGATGGCATCGCTGGTGGCGCGCGGCCCGGACAGTATTTTCTCCATGCTCGATGACGCTGATATTAGCTATCCAAGCGTGCTGGATGAAAACGGCAATGAAGTCAAGCTGACTAAACAGCGGTTCGCCAAGTTGATCGAATCATCGAATCAGCGGGTACGGCGGGATGTGAACGAGGCGTTTTATTCATCGTACAAGTCGCACGTGAACACGATCGGCGCCACGCTGGCAGCATCGGTGAACAAGGATGTCTTCTACACCCGGGTGAGGAAATATGAATCATGCCTGCATCGGGGACTGGATTCGCACAATATTCCGGTGTCGGTCTATCGTTCACTGATAGACACGACCGAAAAGCATATCGGGGCCCTGCATTCCTATACCGCAGCTCGGCGGAGAATTCTCAAACTGGAAGAAATTCATCCGTACGACATGATGTGCCCGCTTTTCCCGGATGCCGACTACGATGTGAAGTATGACGACGCGGTGGCGAGTGTACTTGAAGCGGTGACACCGCTTGGGACCAAATACCGCGATGTTCTGACCAACGGGTTTGCATCGCGGTGGGTGGATGTGTTCGAAACCGAAGGAAAAGGTTCCGGCGCCTACAGCTGGGGGAACTACTCGGTACATCCGTATGTGCTGATGAATTACAATGACACAGTGGACAATATGTTCACGCTGGCGCACGAGATGGGACATGCGATGCACAGCTATCTGTCCAACTCGACTCAGCCGTATCAGAAGGCGCAGTATTCGATCTTTGTCGCGGAAGTAGCATCGACGCTCAACGAAGGATTGCTGCTTGCTCTCTTGTTGCAGAAGGCGACCGACAAGCGGCAGAAACTGTATCTGTTGAACCGGTATCTCGATAATACCATGGGGACATTCTTCCATCAGGTGATGTACGCCCGGTTCGAACTGGAGATTCACCAGCGGGTTGAATGTGGCGAAGCGCTCTCGCCTGATTTCATGACGGAACTCTGGAGCGACCTGACCAAGCAGTACTATGGTCCAGAATTGGTTCTCGATGAATCCACGCCGCTCAAGTGGGCGCGGATTCCGCATTTCTATAATATGTTCTATGTCTATCAGTATGCGACATCGTATGCGGCTTCGCAGGCGATTCTGACCAAGTTCCTCAAAGGGGAACCGGGGATAATTGACAAGTATCTGAAGATGCTGTCATCGGGCGGGCGGGATTACCCGATCGAACTATTGAAGATTTGCGGTATTGATATGACGACTCCTGATCCGGTGATGGCGACCTTGACGCGGTTCAAGGAGCAGGTAGTGGAGATGGACAAGCTGGTGGGGTGAGGCCATCCGAAATTGAATTAGATAGTTGTGCTCGCCGGGCGTCCTCGCCCGGCGTTTTGTTTGTGGTAGGCTGACGGCGAGTTTGCCCCATCGGTCGCATTTCGACTCCGCTCAATGCGACGGAGGAGGGAGGCGAGGACCGAGTGATATTGTGGGCGGCAGATGTCCCCATCTGCCCCTCTTCGATTATGTCCAGTTCCAGTTCTTAGCAATCTTGATTGGCCCGGAAGTAGTAGTCAGCCAGTCCCGAGCACTGGAATGAGTCCACTGGGCGGCTTCAACACAGAGCCCGGCTTTGACTGGATTTCGGTGGATATACTGTAGCTTGATTTCAAGCTGCTTGGACGAATTTACAATGACATCATCGAACCGAGGCATCCAGAGACGAAAGAGCCCGTTTCGCGTTAGTTGATTCTTGACGGGATTCTCGATGAGATCGGCAATCTTTCGAGAAGAAAGAGTTTTCAGCGCCTTCATGTACTTGGAAAGGTCCTGTATCCGAGAAAAACCAAGCAGGGCGTGAAGATGATGCGGCATCAGAACCCAACCGATTACAGACACGCCGAATGCTCCTGAAGTTTCCGCCAATTGTGAAATTACCACACTGGCAAGTTCATGTCGTTCGAAGACCGGGGTGAAGTCAGTTACTGTGGTGGTAACAAAGGCGACTGCAGCTCCGGTCAGTTCTAACCGTCGACGTGTGACCATGAAGCGTACCTCACAATCGAGGGACGGGCACATGAGGACATGTGCCGCGCACAGAGCAGAAAGTAGTCAACACCCGTTGGGTGTTCTACAGACAGCCAACCCCCTACCCGACCACCTTCAGCTTCGCGTATTTAGCCATGATCTTCTTGGAGCCGATGCCGGTGAAGAGTATCTCCAATCGAAGTGAATCCCCCATACCTTCGCGTTTGACGATTTTCCCTCTACCAAATGTCGGGTGCATCACGATCCGGCCAATCTTGTATGGGCTGTCATCCTCGTACTCGTAACTGTACTCACCGTTGTGAACGGTCGGTTTGGAGTATGATTGCTGAACAGTTGCGGCGGCGAATGAATCGGTGCGCTGGTATTCGAAATGTCGCTGGGTGCGAAAATCACGGCGGTCGATAAGCTCTTCCGGAATCTCTTTCAAGAACCGCGAAGGAATGTACTGAACTTCGCCAAACCGGAAACGAGTGGTAGCTGTCGACAGATGCAATCGCTTGCGGGCGCGAGTGGAGCCGACATAGAACAACCGGCGCTCTTCTTCGAGTTCCATCGGCTCAGAGATTGTCCGCTGGAGCGGGAAGAGACCTTCTTCGAGCCCGACAATGAACACTGAATTATACTCCAGACCTTTGGCGGCATGGAGCGACATCATAGTGACTTTATCTTCGATCTCCTTGTACGTATCAAGATCGGTATAGAGGGAAATCTCGGCGAGATAGTCGGTCAGTGTGCCGGTCTCATGACCACGGGCGAATTGGGCGGCACCCTCGATGAAGGCTTCGATGTTTTCGACTTTGTTCGGGCCGAGGACGATATCTTCGGACTGCAATTCCTCGAGTAATTTGATATCGGCGACCAGATCCCCTGCGAGTGAATCGACCGGATCGGTAGCGACGCGCGCCTGATACTTTTCAATAATCTGCACAAACGGTTCGATCCGCTTGGCTTTCCCTTCGAGGTCGCGGTATCTCCCGGCACCGGAGGCGATTTCAAACTGGGAGACATTGTGTTGTCGGGCCAAGTCCTGGATGATTTCAATAGTCCGGTCACCGAGTCCGCGCTTGGGGTAGTTGATGACGCGCTCGAAGGAGATATCGTCCTTGGGATTGACGATCAACTTGAGGTACGCCATCAGATCTTTGATTTCTTTGCGCTGATAGAACGACAGGCCGCCAATGATCTGATAGGGGAGATTGCGGCGACGGAGCTGTTCTTCAAAGGCGCGGGACTGCGCGTTGGTGCGATACAGAATAACGGTCTCTTTGAGACTGAAGGTATTGCGCTGACTGACGATCTGATCGACAATGCGGACTGCTTCGTCATCGGCGTTGTCGACCAGGTACATAACGATCCGGTCGCCATCTTCGGCATCCGCCCAGAGAGTCTTTCCTTTGCGCGCGGTGTTATTCTTGATGACCGATGAGGCGGCTTTGAGAATCGTATTGGTGGAACGGTAGTTCTGTTCGAGTTTAATAATGCGGGCACCGGGGAAGTCTTTCTCGAATTCGAGAATGTTGCGGATATCGGCGCCGCGCCAGCCATAGATGGACTGGTCTTCATCGCCAACCACGCAAATGTTGTTGTGATCGCCGAGGAGCGACTTCAGGAGCAGGTACTGCACGCGGTTGGTGTCCTGGTACTCATCGACGAGGAGATATTTGAACCGGCTGCGATACCGCTGGCCGATCGCTTCATCGGTTCGGAGGAGCGTGACGGCGTTGAACAGGAGATCATCGAAATCCATGCCGTTGCAGGCGCGGAGGCGTTTCTGGTACAGCTTGTATATCTCGGCGGTGCGCCCCTCGAAATAGCCGGTGGCGGTCGACGCAAATTCCTCGGCGCTCTTTAGATCATTCTTGGCATCGGAAATCTTGCTCAACTGGCCACGGGCCGGGAACTGACCTTCGGAAATCCCGAGTTCCTTGATACAGGCTTTGACCAGCTTTTCGGCGTCGTCCTGATCGAAGATCGTAAAGTTGGAGTCATAGCCGAGGGCGGTGGCTTCGCGGCGAAGCAGTTTCGCACAGAAAGAGTGAAAGGTAGAGACGTTCAGATCGCCGATCTGGGTCCCCATCAGTTCACCCA